>CAIWPS010000239.1 GCA_903914615.1 uncultured beta proteobacterium
CCAGCAGCGCTACTGGCAGTTCCTGCTCGCCGGCGTGCTGGCGGCCGCCGCGGCGCAGCTGCTGGTGACCGCCCTCACGGGCTCGATGGCACCCACCGTCGGCGCCTCGGGCGGCCTGTTCGCGCTGCTGCTGGCCTTCGGAATGATGTTCCCCAACCGCGTCATCATGCCGCTGTTCCCGCCCATCCCGATGAAGGCGCGCACCTTCGTCATCGTCTTCGGCACGCTGGAGCTGGTGCTGGGCCTGTCGGGCAGCAGCGGCGTGGCGCATTTCGCGCACCTGGGCGGCATGGTCGGCGGCTGGCTGATGATCCGCTACTGGCGCGGCGACCCGCCCTTCGGCAAAGGTTCGCGCCGGCGCTGAGTCACGGCGGCACGGGCAGGCCGGCAAGCAGGCCGCTCGCGACCGTGGGGTAGCGCAGCCGCAGCCGCAGCTCGGCCTTCAGGCGGCGGTTGTCCAGGCGGCGCGATTCGCTCATGAAGCTCAGCAGCATCGGGCTCAGCTGCACGGCCGCCTGCGCGCGCGTGATGCGCGGCGGCGGCGGCAGGCGGCACAGCGCGGCGGCGAGGTCGAAGTAGGCACCCATCTGCAGCTCGCTGTCGTCGCTGGCATGCACCACGCGCTGCGGCAGGCCGCGGTGCAGCGCCGCCACGCAGGCGCGCGCCAGGTCGTCGGCGTGGATGTGGTTGGTGTAGACGTCGTCCTCGGGCACCAGCACCGGCGTGCCGCGCAGCAGGCGTTCACGCGGGTGGCCGCCGGCGCGGTCGGCGGCGTAGATGCCGGGGATGCGCAGCACCGTCACGCCCACGCCGCAGGCGCGGCCCCAGGTGCGCAGCTGCGCCTCGGCGTCGACGCGGCGGCGCGCGCGGTCGGTGGCGGGGTTCACGGCGCGCGTCTCGTCGAAGCGCGCGCCACCGCAGTCGCCGTAGACGCCGCTGGTGCTGGCGTAGACCAGCCGCCGCGCGCGGCCGCCGCGCGCCAGCGCCTGCAGCAGGGCGCGCGTGCGCGGGTCGCCTTCGCCCTGCGCGGGCGGCGGCGCCAGGTGCAGCACGGCGTCGGCCAGGCCGGCCAGGCGGCCCAGCGTGGCCGGTTCGTCGAGGTTGCCCAGCAGCGGCACGGCGCCTTGCGCGCGCAGCAGCGGCAGGCGTGCCGGCGACGAGCTCAGCGCCAGCACGCGCCAGCGCGGTTGCAGCAGGCGCAGCACGCGCAGGCCGATGTCGCCGCAGCCGACGATGAGCAGCGACGGCCGGCGGGCACGCGCGAGGGGCAGGGTCATGGGGCGGGACGACCCCGCAGAGCAGGGCCGGCAGGGATGCAGGGGCACAATCCGCGATCGAGTTTACGTGCCCCACCGACCCTTCCATGAGCCACACCATCACCGTGCAACCGGCGCAGCGCGCCTTCACCGTCGACGACGACGAAACGATCCTCGCTGCCGCCATCCGCCAGGGCGTGGGCCTGCCCTACGGCTGCCGTGACGGCGCCTGCGGCTCGTGCAAGAGCCGGCTGCTGCAGGGCCGCGTCGTGCACGGGCCGCACCAGGCCAAGGCGCTTTCGGCGGCGGAAGAACAAGCCGGTCTCATCCTGACCTGCTGCGCCCTGCCGCAGACCGACTGCACCGTCGAAGCGCGCAGCGTGCCCGGCGCCGGCGAGTTCCCGGTGCTCAAACTGCCCTGCCGCGTGCTGTCCATCGACAAGCCCGCGCCCGACGTGGCGGTGCTGCGTCTGCAGCTGCCGGCGAACCAGAACCTGCAGTACCGCGCCGGCCAGTACGTCGAGTTCATCCTGCAGGGCGGCGTGCGGCGCAGCTACAGCATGGCCAATGCCCCGGGCCGGCTGGGCAGCCCGCCGGCGATCGAGCTGCACCTGCGCCACCTGCCCGGCGGCCGCTTCACCGACCATGTCTTCGGGGCGATGAAGGAACGCGACATCCTGCGCCTGGAAGGGCCCTTCGGCAGCTTCTTCCTGCGCGAGGAATCGGCCAAGCCCATCTTGCTGCTGGCCAGCGGCACCGGCTTCGCCCCCATCAAGGCCATCGTCGAACAGCTGCAGGACCGGGGCAACACGCGCCCCACCGTGCTGTACTGGGGCTGCCGGCGCAAGGCGGACCTGTACCAGCATGCGTGGTGCCTGCAGGCCGCGGCCGAGATGCCGAGCCTGCGCTACGTGCCGGTGCTTTCCGAGCCTGCGCCCGAAGACGCGTGGGCCGGACGCACCGGCTTCGTCCACGAGGCCGTGATGGCCGACCTGCCCGACCTCTCGGGCCACCAGGTCTATGCCTGCGGCGCACCGGTGATGGTCGAGGCCGCGGAGCGCGATTTCGTTGCCCGCTGCGGCCTGCCGGCCGACGAGTTCCATGCCGACGCCTTCACGTCGGAGGCCGACAAGCACGGCGCGCTGGCATGAGGCGCCGCCGCCGCGCCCTCTTCGCCTCGGCCCTGGCGCTGGCCGCGGCCAGCGCCGTGGCGCAGCCGCGCGCGATGCGCATCGTCGTGCCCTACCCGCCCGGCGGCCCGCTGGACACCGCGGCGCGTGCATTGGCCGAGCGCGTCAAGGACAGCCTGGGCCCGGTGATCGTCGAGAACCGCCCCGGCGCCGGCGGCAACCTGGGCGTCGAGCAGGTCTCGCGTGCGGCGCCCGACGGCAACACGCTGGTCATCGGCGCCGTGGCCACCCACGCCATCAACCCCTGGCTGTTCAGCCGCATCGGCTACGACCCGCTGCGCGACTTCACGCCCATCACGCTGGTGGCCCAGGTGCCCAACGTGCTGGTGATGAACGCCGAGGCCGCGGCGCGGCTGAAGATCGCCACCCTGGCCGACCTCGTGGCCTACGCCAAGGCGCACCCGGGGCAACTGAACTACGGCTCGGGCGGCAACGGCAGCGCCGGCCACCTGGCGGGCGAGATGTTCAAGTCGCAGGCCGGGCTCTTCATCGTCCACATCCCTTATGCCGGCGGCGCACCGGCGCAGCTGGCGCTGATCAGCGGCCAGGTCGACTTCAACTTCGACAACCTGGCCACCGCCGCCGCCAACATCCGCAGCGGCAAGCTCAAGGCGCTGGCGGTGACGACGGCGCGGCGCGCCAGCGCCATGCCCGAGCTGCCCACCATGGCCGAGGCCGGCGCCACGCTGGGCTTGAAGCGCTTCGACGTCGGCACCTGGTTCGGCCTCTTCGGCCCGGCCCATCTGCCGCCCGAGGTGACGGCCCGCCTGCACAAGGCCTACACCGAGGCCATGGCCACGCCCGAGTTCAAGGCCCGCATGGCCACGCTGATGGCCGAGCCCGCGCCGCTGACGCCCGAAGCCTTCGGCGCCTTCGTCAAGGCCGAGCTGGCGAAGTACGAAGGCGTGGTCAAGGCCAGCGGCGCGAAGGTCGACTGAAGGCGCTTCAGAACGACTTCGTCGCGCTCACGTAGAGCGAGCGCCGCGTCGCGTACTGCGGCGCGCCGACGCCGATGCCGGTGCCGTCGCGCAGTTCGTAGACGCGGTCGAAGATGTTCAGCATCGACAGCCGCCATTCGAACTTGCCCAGCGCACTGCCGAGGTCGACCGTGCGCGTCGCCGACAGGTTGACCTGGCCGTAGCCCGGCAGCTGCCCGGTGTTGGCGAAGCCGCGGCGCAGGCCGCTGCCGAAGAGCGCGTCGGCGGCCAGCGACAGGCTGCTCGGCCAGCGGTACGACAGCCCGGCCGAGCCGGTGAGGCGCTGGTCGTGGTCCAGGTGGACCCAGTTGTTCTGGATGTAGGCCAGTTCGGCATCGTCGAAGTTGAACTGCCCGGTCTCGATGCCCTTGCCCATGGCCTGCGAGTAGGCCAGGTTGGCATAGGCATTCAGGCCGCCGTCGTGCCAGCTCGCCGAGGCCTCGAGGCCCTGCACCCGGCCCTGCTCGTAGTTGAAGGCCGAGTAGATCAGCGCATTGCCGAACTGGCCTTCGTCCTGCAGGTGGCGCACCTGCCGGTAGTAGGCGTCCAGGCCCAGCGTGAGCTTCGGGCTCGCCTGCCAGGACAGGCCGACGTCGTAGTAGTTAGAACGCTCGGACAGCACCGCGGTGTTGGCGTCCGAAGGCAGCGCGTTGGTGGTGCCCTGGAATTTCTGCACCGAGGTGGTGTCGATCTTCTCGGTCGGCGGCGGCGTGAAGTAGCGCGCATAGCCGGCATGCAGCCGCAAGTCAGACGTCAGCTCGTACACGAGCCCGAGGCGCGGGCTGAGCTGCGATTCGTCGGCCACCGTGTGCACCTGGTCGTAGCGCAGGCCGTAGTTGACGGTGAGCGGCTTGATCGGCTTCCACTCGTCCTGCAGGTACACGCCCCAGAGGTGGCCGCGCCGCGCCGAGTCGTCCTGGATGGTGATGGGCGTGGTGCTGGTCTGGTTGCCGGCGGCATCGGCGGTGAAGACCTGGGCGTTGTTGTCGGTGGAGAAGCGCTCCTGCTGCGCGAACAGGCCGGCGCGCAGCGTGTGCCGGCTGCCCAGCGGCAGGCTCATGTCGGCCTGCAGGCCGTCGGCGGTGTTGCTGCGCAGGATGTCGCCGGCGATGCCGTTGAAGACGAGGTCGCCGGCGACGTCGGGCTGGTAATGGACGTCGGTGACGCGGTGGAACAGGGCCAGCTGGTAGTCCACCGCGCCGGCGGTTGCCTGGTAGGACAGCACCTCGAAGGCGTTGCGTTCGCGCTGGCGCGAGTCCAGCGTCGCCGAGTCGGGCACCGGCGCACCGGCGAGCTGGTATTGCGGCGTCAGGCCCGGCACGTCGGGGATCTGGAAGCGGTCGTTGGAGACGCCGAAGAGCAGGCTCACGCGGCTGCTGTCGCCGAGCAGGTAGGACGCACTGCCGAAGCCCTTGCCCTGGTTCGTGCTGTCGTGCAGCGCGTTGCGCGCCGGCGTCGGGTTCTCGATGCCCTGGTTGTTGGCCAGCAGCGTGCCGGTGAGGTAGTAGCTGAACGCGCCCTGGGTGCCGCCGATGTCGGCATTGAGCTCGCGGTGGCCGAAGCTGCCCAGGGTGAGGCCGACGCTGCCGCCGGTCTCCACGCTCTGGCCCTTGGTGCGGATGTCGACGACGCCGGCGGTGCGGTAGCCGTACTGGGCCGGCAGCGCGCCGGTGAGGATGTCGATGCGCTCGGCCAGCCGCGTCTGCAGCGCCTGCCCGAAGCCGCTGATCGATTCGGGGATGACGACGCCGTCGATGCGGTACTGCACATTGGCATGGTCGCCGCGCACGTGCAGCTGGCCGTAGCTGTCCTGCACCACGCCCGGGGTCTGCAGCACGACCTGGTTCAGCGGCGAGTTCTCGCCCAGCGGCAGCCGTGCCAGGTCGGCGGTATCGAAGCGGTAGAGCGAGCTGCCGGTGTCGGGCGAGAGGCCGTTGCGCGCGGCGTCCAGGCGCTTGCGCGTGGCGGTGATCTCGATCGTCTGCGTCGCCGGGGCAGCGACCGCGCCTGCCGCTGCGGGGGGTGCTGCCGGTGCGCCACTGGCGGTGGCATCGGTGGTGGAAGGTGCCTCGGCAGCGGCGGCCAGCAGCGGCCAGATCAGGGCAATGGCCGCGGCCAGCGGCCTGCGGTGGGGTCGGGACATGGGTAACTTCCTCGGTTCATGGCAAGAAGCCGTGGCGCGCACGAGGCGCCGGCCACGGTCAGGAGCGATGGACGTTCAGAGGAAGTCGGGTGGCCCGCGGCTGCGCGGCGCCAGCGCCTGCGCCGCGATCGCAACGAAGCCCGGGCTGCCCGGCCGTGCGTGGGCGAAGTCGGCCAGCGGCAGCCGGAAGTCGTCGGCCCGTGCCAGGCCGGACAGGTCGGCATGGCTCAGGCAGGACAGGCAGATGGTGTCGGCGGCGGCCTGCTTGCCGGGCTCGCCTTCGCCCTGGCTGGAGCCGGGCGACGCGCGCAGGTGCGACAGCTCGTGCGCGAGCACGCCCTGCTGAGCCAGCAGCATCAGCAGTGGCAGGCACCAGGCGAGCAGGATCTTGCGCATCACCCGCGATTGTGCCGGACGCCGCCCGGCGAAGGCTCACTCGCCCAGGTAGGCCGCGCGCACCTTGGGGTCGGAGAGCAACTGCTGCGCCGGCCCGGTCATCGTGATCTCGCCCGACTCCATCACGTAGCCGCGGTCGGCCAGGCCGAGGGCGCGGCTGGCGTTCTGCTCCACCAGCAGCACGGTGGTGCCCTGCTTGTGGACCTCGGCGATGGTCTCGAAGATCTTGTCGACCATGATCGGCGACAGGCCCATCGAAGGCTCGTCCAGCAGCAGCACCTTGGGCCGCGCCATCAGCGCCCGGCCCATCGCCAGCATCTGCTGCTCGCCGCCGCTCATCGTGCCCGCGAGCTGCGCGCGGCGTTCCTTCAGGCGCGGGAAGCGCACGAAGACGGCTTCGATGTCGGCCTCGATCTGCGCCTTGTCGTCACGCACGAAGGCGCCCATCTGCAGGTTCTCGGTGATGGTCATGCGGGTGAAGGTACCGCGCCCTTCCGGCACCATCACCAGGCCCTGGCGCACCAGGTCCCAGGGGCCCTGGCCCTTGATGGACTTGCCCATGAACTCGATCTGCCCGTCGGCCACCGCCTGGGTGCCGGTGATGGCCTTCAGCGTCGTCGTCTTGCCGGCGCCGTTGGCGCCGATGAGGCTGACGAGCTCGCCCTGGCGGACCTCGAAGCTCACGCCCTTGACGGCCTGGATGCCGCCGTAGGCGACCTTCAGCCCCGTCACCTTCAACATCGTCGTTGTCATGTTGCGGCGCCCTTCAATGTGTTGAAGCACCGAGGTAGGCCTCGATCACCTTCTCGTTCTTCTGCACCTCGGCCGGCGTGCCTTCGGCGATCTGCTTGCCGTAGTCCAGCACCGTGACGCGGTTGCACAGGCCCATCACCAGCTTGACGTCGTGCTCGATCAGCAGGATGGTGCGGCCGTCGTTGCGGATGCGGTCGATGAGCTCGCGCAGCACCACCTTCTCGGTGGCGTTCATGCCAGCGGCGGGCTCGTCCAGCGCGATCAGCTTGGGGTCGGTGGCCAGCGCGCGCGCGATCTCGAGCCGGCGCTGGTCGCCGTAGCTCAGCGTGCGCGCCTTGAACTCGCTGTACTTGCCGATGCCGACGTAGTCCAGCAGTTCCTGCGCGCGCTCGGCGATGGCCCGTTCCTCGGCCTTGAAGCCGCTGGTGCGGAAGACGGCGCCGAGGAGCCCCGAGTGCGTGCGAACGTGGCGGCCCACCATCACGTTCTCCAGTGCCGTCATCTCGGCGAAGAGGCGGATGTTCTGGAACGTGCGCGCGATGCCCGCCTTGGCCACCTCGTGCACCGCGCTGGGCTTGTAGGGCGCGCCGCCGAGCTCGAAGCTGCCGCTGTCGGGGATGTACAGGCCCGTGATGACGTTGAAGAAGGTGGTCTTGCCGGCGCCGTTGGGGCCGATGAGGCCGTAGACCTGGCCGGCTTCGATGGTGATGCCGACATCCGACAGCGCCTGCAGCCCGCCGAAGCGCTTGCTGACGCCGGTGACCTTGAGGACGGTGTGTGCCATGTGCTGTTCCCGCCTTCAGCGCACCGCGCTCGGTGCGGCCTTGCCGTGCTCGCGCGCGGGCCACAGGCCGCGCGGCCGCACCAGCATGATGCCGATCATCGCCAGCGCGATCAGCAGCTGGCGCAGGATGGATGCGTCGAGGCGCCCGCCGGTCATTTCCTGCAGCGGGCCGGCGACGTAGCGCAGCACCTCGGGCATCGCCGACAGCAGCACCGCGCCCAGGATGACGCCGGGCAGGTGGCCCATGCCGCCGAGCACGACCATGGCCACGATCATCACGCTCTCCTGCAGGCTGAAGCTCTCGGGCGAGACGAAGCCCTGGAAGGCCGCGAACATGGCGCCGGAGACACCGCCGAAGGTGGCGCCCATGCCGAAAGCCAGCAGCTTCATGTTGCGGGTGTTGATGCCCATCGCCTTGGCGGCGATCTCGTCCTCGCGGATGGCCATCCAGGCGCGGCCGATGCGCGAGTTCTCCAGGTGCCGGCAGATGATCACGCTGAGGACGACGAGGCCGAGGAAGAGGTAGTAGTACAGCGACACCGACTCGATGCGGAAGCCGCCGAGGGTCAGCGCCTTGCCGAAGCTGAAGCCGAACAGGTTCATCGAGTCGATGCGGTCCAGCCCGCGCGGGCCGTTGGTGATGTTCAGCGGCTGCTCGAGGTTGTTCATGAAGACGCGGATGATCTCGCCGAAGCCCAGCGTGACGATGGCCAGGTAGTCGCCGCGCAGCTTGAGCACCGGCGTGCCCAGCAGCACGCCGGCGATGGCCGCCAGCCCCGCCGCCAGCGGGATCACCGCCCACACCGGGGTGTGCATGCCGCCGGGCAGGGCCTTGGCGATCCACTCGAAGTTCTCGACCAGCTGCGGGCTGGCCAGCAGCGCGTACATGTAGGCGCCGACGGCGTAGAAGGCGACGTAGCCCAGGTCGAGCAGCCCGGCGAAGCCGACGACGATGTTCAGGCCCAGCGCCAGCATCACGTACAGCAGCGCCAGCGCCATGATGCGCACCCAGCCCGAGCCGAACTGCTGCGCCACCAGCGGCAGCGCCATCAGCAGCAGTGCCGCGGCAACGAAGATGATGATCTTGTTCTTCACGCGCTGGCCTCCTTCACGCCCGGTCGGCGACGCGTTCGCCGAGCAGGCCGGCAGGCCGCAGCGTCAGCACCAGGATGAGTGCCAGGAAGGCGAAGATGTCGGAGTACTGGCTGCCCAGCACGCCCCCGGTGAGGGTGCCCAGGTAGCCGGCGCCCAGGGCCTCCACCAGGCCGAGCAGGATGCCGCCCACCACGGCCCCCGCGAGGTTGCCGATGCCGCCCAGCACCGCCGCCGTGAAGGCCTTCAAGCCGGGCAGGAAGCCCATGCTGTGCTGCACGGTGCCGTAGTTGGCGGCCCACATCACGCCGGCCACGGCGGCCAGCGCGGCACCGATGACGAAGGTGGCCGAGATGACCATGTCCGGCCGCACGCCCATCAGCGCCGCGACGCGGGGGTTCTCGGCCGTTGCGCGCATGGCGCGGCCGAGCTTGGTGCGGTTGACGAGGTACATCAGCGCCGCCAGCACCACCGCGGTCAGGCCCAGGATGAGGCACTGGGTGACGCTGATGACGGGACCGCCGAGGTTGATGGGGTCGGTGGGCAGCAGCAGCGGGTAGGGCTTGGGGTTGGGTTTCCAGATGATCATCGCCAGCGTCTGCAGCAGCAGGCTCATGCCCATGGCGGTGATCAGCGGCGCCAGCCGCGGCGCGTTGCGCAGGGGGCGGTAGGCCAGCTTCTCGATGCTGAAGTTCAACGCCGCGCAGACGACGATGGCACAGACCAGCGAGATCAGCATGATCAGCCAGCCCGGCAGACCGCTGTCGGCCAGCGCGCTGACCACGGTCCAGCTCGTCAGCGCTCCCACCATCAGCACCTCGCCGTGGGCGAAGTTGATGAGGTTGATGATGCCGTAGACCATCGTGTAGCCCAGGGCCACCAGGGCGTACATGCTGCCGAGCACGAGGCCGTTGATGATCTGCTGGAAGAAGGTTTCCATCTGCCGCTTCCTTTCGCCTGCCGCAACCGCGAACAGCTCGCGCAGCCGCATGCAAGAAGAGGGCCTCACCTGCCCCGGCGGGACCGGCCGACCCTCGGTGGGGCGCGATTCTAGGTGCCGACCGTGCGCACCCCGGGCCGGGCTTACCCCCTTGCCTCGCCTCCGCCAGGGGCGGCAGCCGCGGCGTCGCGGGCGCGCAGTTCGGCCAGCTTGTCGGCGATGCGCTGCTCCAGCCCGCGCGGCACCGGCGTGTAGAAGCGCTGCTGCGGCAGGCCCTCGGGCAGGTAGCGTTCGCCGGCCGCGTAGCCGCCCTCCTCGTCATGGGCATAGCGGTAGCCGGCACCGTGGCCCAGGCCCTTCATCAGCTTCGTCGGCGCGTTGCGTAGGTGCAGGGGCACCGGGCGCGAGCCGTCGGCCCGCACCAGCTCGCGCACCGCGCCCCAAGCCTTGTAGACGGCGTTGGACTTCGGCGCCACCGCCAGGTAGACGGCGGCCTGGGCCAGCGCCAGCTCGCCCTCGGGCGAGCCCAGGCGCTCGTAGACCTCGGCGGCGTCCAGCGCCAGGCGCAGCGCGCGCGGGTCGGCCAGGCCGATGTCCTCGCTGGCCATGCGCACCAGGCGCCTTGCGGCGTAGCGCGGGTCCATGCCGGCGTCGAGCAGCCGCGCCAGCCAGTACAGCGTGGCGTCGGGGTCGCTGCCGCGCACGCTCTTGTGCAGCGCCGAGATGGTGTCGTAGTAGACGTCGCCGCCCTTGTCGCCTCGGCGCAGCAGTTCGCCCAGCGTGGCTTCCAGCAGCGCCTCGTCGAAGACCACCGACTGCGGATGGGCGGCGGCCAGGTTCTCGTAGGCGTTGAGCAGCCGCCGCGCGTCGCCGTCGGCATGCGCCACCAGGCGCTGGCGGGCGTCGGCGGTGAGCGGCGGCGCGGCCAGCAGGGCCTGTGCACGGTCGAGCAGGAGGCCCAGGTCGGCCTCTTCCAGTGGCTTGAGCACATGCACCGTCGCGCGCGACAGCAGGGCCGAGTTGACCTCGAAGGAAGGGTTCTCGGTGGTGGCGCCGACGAAGGCGAAGAGGCCGCTCTCGACATGCGGCAGGAAGGCGTCCTGCTGCGACTTGTTGAAGCGGTGCACCTCGTCGACGAAGACCACCGTGGCCTGGCCGGCGCGGCGCAGTTCCTGCGCCCGTTCCACCGCCTCGCGGATGTCCTTCACGCCGGCCAGCACCGCCGACAGGACGATGAAGTGCGCCCCCGTGGCCAGCGCCAGCAGCCGGGCCAGCGTCGTCTTGCCGACGCCGGGCGGGCCCCACAGGATCATCGACGGCAGCCGCCCGGACTCGAAGGCCACGCGCAGCGGCCGCCCCGGCGCCAGCAGGTGGGCCTGGCCGACGACCTCGTCCAGGTGCTGCGGCCGCAGCCGCTCGGCCAGCGGCGCCGTGGGCGCGGCACCGGGCGCGGCCGCCGGCGCGGTGTCGAACAGGGCGTCTTGCGTCGGCATCGCGGCATTGTCGCAGCGCCTTCGCCGGCGGCTCAGGGCGGCGGCGTCGCCAGCAGCCACACGCTGGCCTGCAGGCCGCAGCCGTCGGGCGCCTCGGCCAGCGCCAGGCGCCCGCCCAGCAGCGCCACGTAGCGTGCCACGATGGCCAGGCCGAGCCCGGCACCGGTGCCCTGCTGCAGGCCCGCCTCGCCCTGGGCCCAGCGGCCGAGCACGCGTTCGCGCTGCGCCATCGCCATGCCGGGCCCGTTGTCGGTGACGCTGAGCAGCACTTTGGCGCCCTCGGCCGCCACCGCCACCGTGATGCGCGGCGCCTCGCCGCCGGCCGCCGGACGGCCGTAGCGCAGCGCGTTGTCGACGAGGTTGGACAGCAGGCCCTCCACCAGCGCCACCGTGCCGAGTGCGTGCAGCGGCCGCTCCAGCCCCGCCGCGCCGAGGTCGACGCCGGCCGCGTCGGCGCGCGGCAGCATGCGCAGCAGCAGGTCGCGCACGACGTCGCCGACGGCCACGGGTTCGAGCCGCAGGCTGCCCTGGGCCTCGTCGGCCAGGGCCAGCGCCAGCAGCTGGTCGATGAGGTGGCTGGCGCGCTGTTCGCTGGCGACGATGCTGCGCAGCTGCGCCGCCCAGGCCGCCGGGTCCTTCTGCGCCAGGCCGTATTCGGCCAGCGAACGGATGCCCGCCAGCGGCGTGCGCAGCTCGTGGGCGACGTTGCCGGTGAATTCGCGCTGCGCCTGCACGCCCGCGCCGATGCGCGCCAGCAGGGCGTCGAAGGCGCGCGCCAGCTGGGCGATGTCGCGCGTCTGCGGCGCCAGCTGCAGCGGCGCGAGGTCGTTGCTGTCGCGCTGCTCCAGCGCCTGCTGCAGGCGCGCCAGCGGCTGCAGCTCGCGGCCGACGGAGCGGCGCAGCCACAGCCCCAGCAGCAGCAGCAGCAGCGCCTGCGGCGCCACCGAAGCCGCCAGCAACTCGGCCGCCAGGCGCGAGCGGCTGCCCGTCGTCTCGGCCACCACCACCATGTGCGGCAGCGGTTGCGGGCGCCACAGCGTCACCCTGCGCAGCTCGACACCGCCGTACTGGCGGTCCTCGAACTCGTAGGGCTCGGACGGGTTGGCCGGCTCGGGCCGCAGGTCTTCCCTGCCGGCCACCAGCGAGCCGTCGGCGCGCAGCACGGCGAAGTACTCGCGCTCGGACTGGTCGAAGAGCACCGCGCCGACCTCGCGCGGCGACAGGTTGAAGACCAGTTGGCCGCCGCTGGCCGAGACATTGGCCGCGATGGCGTAGGCGTCGTCGAGCAGCGAGCGGTCGAAGGCCTTGCGGGTGTAGACGTAGGCCACCGTCACCGCCACCGCGCTGCCCAGCAGCCACGTCAGCGCCAGCGGCAGGATCACCCGCCACAGCATGCGCCGGCGCAGCGAAGGCAATGTCATGCGGACCCGTCGGCCTGCGGCTCGACGAGGTAGCCCAGCCCGCGCAGCGTGCGGATGGTGGCGCCGCTGCCCTGCAGCTTGCGCCGCAGGCGCGAGATGAAGGCTTCCAGCGCGTTGTCGCCCAGGGCCTCGTCGAAGCCCGAGAGCTTGTCCGAGAGCAGGCGCTTGTGGACGACGCGGCCGGGTGGCGACATCAGCTCGGCCAGGACCTCGAATTCGCGCGCCGGCAGCTCGAGCGCCTCGCCGTGCAGGAAGCAGCGGCCGGCCCGGCGGTCGAGCACCAGCGCGCCGACCTCGGCGCGGTCCTGCACGCCCTGGGCGCGGCGCACCAGCGCGCGCAGCCGCGCCTCGACCTCGGCGAGGTCGAAGGGCTTGCCCAGGTAGTCGTCGGCGCCGGCGTCCAGGCCGGCGATGCGCTCGTCGGTGCGGTTGCGGGCGGTCAGCACCAGCACCGGGGTGCGGTCGCCGCGGCCGCGGGCGTCGCGCAACACCTGCAGGCCGCTGCCCATGGCGGGGCCGGGGCCGTCGGGCAGGTTCAGGTCCAGCAGCACCGCATCCACCGGCTGCACGCGCCACAGGTGGCGTGCGTCGGCAGCCGTGGCCACGGCGTCGACGCGGTGGCCGGCCTGTTCCAGGCTGCGCTGCACCACCTCGCGCAGCACGGCATCGTCTTCGACCAGCAGGAAGCGCATCGGAGGTCAGGTGGTGGTCAGGTGCGCCAGGCGATAACCGGGCAATGAGCATACGACAGGCGCCTTCCGCGGGCCTGCAGGGGCTGCGCATCGCCTGCGCAGTTGCTTGCGGCTGGGCGCTCGCCGGACGGGCCGCCCGCGGCGCCGCGTCCTGCCAGCGGCCCGGGGGACCCGCCGTGATCGGCCAGCCCTTCCCGAGCGCCCATTCCCGCCGGGCCGGACGGGCCGCAGGCCCGAGGGTGCCGCGGTGACCCACCCGGCCCAGATCACCGCCCTGCTGCTGCACGGGCTGTGCAGCACGCCCGAGGAACTGCTGCCGGTGCAGACGGCGCTGCGCCAGGCCGGCCACCGCGTGCTGCCGATGGTGCTGCCGGGCTATTCCTACGACGCCACGCGCCGTGAGCAGCGCGCCACGCCCTACCGGCAGTGGCTGCATGCGGTGGCGCTGGAAGCGCGACGCCAGCGCGCGCTGGGGCAGCGCGTGGTGCTGGTGGGGCTTTCGGCCGGGGCCCTGCTGGCGCTGGGCGCGCTGGCGCATGGCGCCGATGCCGTCGACGGCGTGGTGCTGATGTCGACGCCGCTGCAGTTCGACGGCTGGGCCGTGCCGCGCTACCACTTCCTGATGCCGCTGGCGCTGTACACGCCGCTGGGACGCCTGTGGCGCTACCGCGAACAGCCGCCCTACGGCGTGAAGAACCCGCGCGTGCGGCGCTGGATCGAGCGCGAGCTGGCCGCGCGCCGCGTCTCTCGCGCCGGCGCCGCCGTCATCGGCGTGGCCCACCTGCGCGAGCACGACCGCCTGCGCCGCTGGGTCCACCGGCAGTTGCGCAGCCTGCACTGCCCGCCGGTGCTGGCGCTGCACGCCCACGAGGACGAAGTCGCCGGGCCGTCCAACCTGCGGCTGCTGGAGGCGACGCTGCAGACGCCGTCGTTCCGCGCCGTGCTGCTGGCCGACAGCCATCACATGATCACCATCGACAACGACCGCCAGCAGGTGATACGCGAAACGCTGCGTTTCTTCGCTGGCCTGACCAGTGCTTTACCGGGCAGGCGTACAGTGCCGGGCCTCGGAGACCCGATACATGCCCCTGCCCACGTTTGAAGCCGTGGTCCACGTCCTGACCGAGCAGTTCCACGTCGACCGCGACCGCATCCAGCCCGACACCGCCCTGGCGGACCTGGGGCTGGATTCGCTGTCGCTGATGGAGTTCGTCTTCGCCATCGAGGACCATTTCGCCCTGCGCATTCCCGAAGACAAGCTGGACCCGCGCCAGGCCGACCTGAAGCTGACCGACCTCTGCCGCGCCCTGGACGAGGCGCTGGCGCTGCGCGACAGCGCCGCGGCACCCAGCGCCTGAAGGGCGCGCATGCGGGCGGCCTGCATCACCGGCTACGGCCTCGTCTCGCCCCTGGGCCAGGCCCTCGAGGCCTTCGACGACGCCCTCTTCGCGGGCCGCTCGGCCGTGCGCGCCGAGCCGCTGGTCCTGCCCGGGGCCGACCCGGCACGGCCCGCACTGGCGCGCTGCGGCTTCGACAGCGCCGGCGTGCAGGCACCGTCCAGGCTGCCGCTGGACCGCGGCAGCGCGATGGCGCTGGCCGCCGCCGACGCAGCCATGCAGGCCGCCGGGCTGGGCGCCGGCAGCGTTGACGGCGACCGCTTCGGCCTCTACTGGGGCAGCGGCATGGGCGGCGCGGCGACCTTCGACGCCATCTGCCGCAGCGTCTACGGTGAACAGCGGCGCATCCGGCCCACGGCCGTCGTCACCGCCATGCCCAACGCGCCGCTGGCCGAACTGGCGCTGCGCCTGGGCACGCGCGGCGCCGCCATGGGCTACGCCTGCGCCTGTGCTTCGGCGGCGGTGGCCATCGGCGAGGCGCTGCGGGCGCTGCGCGACGGCCGCCTGGACGTGGCGCTGGTGGGCGGCAGCGAGGCCCTGCTCTCGCCCGGCGTCATCGGCGCCTGGCAGGCCATGCGCGTGCTGGCGCCGGTGGCCGCGGGCGACGACGGCGCGGCCGCCTGCCGCCCCTTCGCCGCCGACCGCAGCGGCTTCGCCCTGGGCGAAGGCGCCGCGGCGCTGGTGCTGGAAACCCCGGCCCACGCGCGGGCCCGCGGCGCCACCTGGCGCACCGAGCTCAGCGGCTACGCCAGCAACTGCGACGCCCAGCACATCACCCAGCCCGACCCCGCCGGCCAGGCGCGGGCGATGAACGCCGCGCTGCGCGACGCCGGGCTGGCGGCGGCCGATGTCGGCCATGTCAATGCCCACGGCACCGCCACCACGGCCGGCGATGCCGCCGAGGCCGAGTCGCTGCGCCGCGTCTTCGGCGCCGCGCCACCGGCCGTCAGCGCCACCAAGGCCATCGTCGGCCACCTGCTGGGCGCCGGCGGGGCGCTGGAACTGGTGGCGATGCTGCGGGCACTGGAACGCCGCGCCGCGCCGCCGACGGGTGCGGTGGCACGGGCCGACGCGGCCTTCGAGATCGACCTCGTCTGCGGCCAGGCACGGGCCCTGCCCGGCCTGCGCCACGCGATGAGCAACTCCTTTGCCTTCGGCGGCACCAACGCCGTCCTCATCGCCTCGCGCGTCGCCTAGGCGGCAGCCGGCGCAAGCCGGGCGCGGCAGCCCCGGGGCCGGGCGGGGCGTCGCGGCGCTTACACATGCTGCGCCGACAATCGGCGCGCACCGCCCCTTCTTTATCGCCGTACCCCTTCGCCGTTCCCCGATGAGCCTGAACCTGACCGCGGCCACCCTGGCCGCCTGCGCCCTGCTGTGCGC
>CAIWPS010000240.1 GCA_903914615.1 uncultured beta proteobacterium
GATCTCGGCACCGAGATCGGACTCGTAGCCATCGCTGCCCAGCGCGACGCGTTCGGCAAAGCGCAGCGCGGCCGGGTAACCGACGCGGTTGCCGAAGTTCGAGCGCGGGTTCTGGACCAGCCAGCAGCCCAGTTGCATGGCGTGCCGCACCTGTGCGGGCGTCAGGTGCACGCCATGGGCGAGGATGGAGCCCGGCACGAGCGCGCCGAGGGCTTCGAGCCGTTCCAGCGGCCCTGCCCAGCCGCGCGCGCGGGCGTCGTCGATGTCGCTGCGGTCTTCCGCCAGGTGCACGTGCAGCACGGTGCCGAGTTCGCGGCACAGCTCGCCGGCCTCGCGCACCGTCTCGTCCGAGACCGTGAACGAGGCGTGCAGGCCGACCAGGCCGCGCACGCGCGGACGGCGGTTGGCGCGGATGAAGCGGCGGCATTCGGCCAGGCCGCGCCGCGCCTCGTCGCGGCCGCCGTTGCGCTCGGTGGCGCCGTAGCACAGCAGGGCCGGCATCCCGGCCCACTCGCATGCGTCGGCGATGAGGTCGAGCGCGCCTTCGATCGCGCGCGGCGATTCATGGTGGTCGACCAACCCCACGGTGCCCAGCTGGCGTGCGCGCGCCAGGTAGCAGCGCGCCGAGGCCGTGATGGCCGGCGCGTCGAGCGCGCGGTCCAGCTTCCACCACACGCCTTCGAGGATGGCCTTGAAGTCAGCTGGCGGCTGCGCCGGTCGTGGCATGCCGTAGCCCGCCAGCCCCGAGTACAGATGGGTGTGGGCGTTGACCCAGGCGGCTGCGCCCGACGTCACGGCGGCTCCGGCGGACAGCAGCCGAGCATGGCGCGCGCGGCCGGGCTGTCCTTCATCGGCAGCGTGGTGCGGCGCACGCCGTCGTAGGCCTCCAGCGCCGAGGCCACCGCGGCGGCGGTGGGCACGAGCCCGATCTCGCCCACGCCCTTGGCGCCGAGCGGGCCTTCGGGTTCGGGTTCCTCGACCAGGATGACGTCGACCTGGGGCATGTCGCGCGCCCGCAGCACACCCAGGTCGCGCAGCTGGAAGCTCACCGGCATGCCGTTCTCGGAGCGCAGCTCCTCGGTCAGCGCGTAGCCCAGGCCCATCTGCACCGCGCCCTCGATCTGCCCCTCGCACAGCGCCGGGTTGACGACGCGGCCGGCATCGTGCGCCGCCACCACGCGCTCGACGCGACCGTGGCGGTCCAGGATCACGAGCTGGGTCGCGTAGCCGAAGGTGGTGTGGGTCTTGATGCGCTCGACGTCGGCACCCAGGGCAGTGGTGTCGCTGATCACGGTCTCGCCGGCATAGACGCGCCCGGCCAGATCCGCCAGCGTCAGCCCGGCGTCGAGGTCGGCTTTCAGGCGCGCCCCGGCGTCGAGCACGGCGCGGCCGCTGAGCAGGGTGCCGCGCGATCCCGTGGTCTGGCCGCAGTCGAGGTCGTAGGTCGAATCGACGCGCGGCTGGAACAGCCTGGCCGGCAGCCCGGTGGACTCGACCGCGAACTGCACCAGCGCGGTCAGCAGGCCCTGGCCCATCTCGGTGAAGCCGTTGTAGAGCGTGACCCGGCCGTCGCGCTCGACCACCAGGCGCACCTTGCCGGTCTCGCGCACGCCGTTGCCAATGCCGCTGTTCTTGACGCCGCAGGCGATGCCCACGGCACGGCCTTCGCGCAGCGCCGCGTCGTAGTGCGGCTTGACCGCCTGCAGCGTCTTGCGAATGCCCACCGCCTTGTCCAGGCGCTGGCCGGTCGTGAACAGGTCGCCCGGGCTCAGCGCGTTGAGCCAGCGCATCGCCCAGCGGTCCAGCCCGGCTTTCTGCGCCAGCAGGTCGATGCAGGCCTCCAGCGCGAAGTGCGCCTGGTTGACGCCGAAGCCGCGCATCGCGCCGCAGGGCGGGTTGTTGGTGTAGGCGGCGACCGACTCGACGTCGACATGGGGCACGCTGTAGGCACCGCAGGCATGGCCGGCGGCGCGTTCCAGCACCTTCGCACCCACCGAGGCGTAGGCGCCCGAATCGCCGAGAATTCGCGCCTTGACCGCCGTCAGCCGCCCCTGGGCGTCGCAGCCGACGCTGTAGTCGAGCGTCATCGGGTGGCGCTTGGGGTGGATGCGGATCGATTCCTCGCGGCTGAGCGTGAGCTTGACCGGCGCGCGCGCCAGCAGCGCCAGCAGCGCCGTCTGCGCCTGCACCGTCATGTCCTCCTTGCCGCCGAAGGCGCCGCCGTTGGGCACCAGCGCGACGTCGATCTGGTCCACAGCCAGGCCCAGGCAGGCCGCGACCTGGCGCCGGTCGTCGAAGATGCCCTGCCCCTGGCTGCGCAGGCGCAGGCGGCCGCCGGGCAGCGGCTCGGCCAGTGCGCTCTCGGGCTCGAGGAAGAGGTGTTCGATGCGCTGCGTCGTCCAGCGCCCGCTGGCCACATGGGCGCTGGCGGCCAGCGCCGCATCGGCGTCGCCGCGGCGCACGACCGAGCGGCCGAGCAGGTTGGCGTGCTGCGGGTTGACCTGGCGCGCGCCGGGCTGCAGGGCGTGCCGCGGGTCCAGCGTCGGCGTCAGCACCTCGTAGTCGACCTCGACCAGTTGCGCCGCTGCGCGTGCCGTGTGGCGATCGACGGCGGCCACCGCTGCCAGCACGTCGCCGACGCAGCGCACCTCCTCGCCCACCGCGATGAAGACCGGCCAGTCGGCATGCAGCAGGCCGACCCAGCGCTGGCCCGGCACGTCGGCGGCCGTGGCCACGCAGTGCACGCCGGGCAGCGCGCGGGCACGCGCGGTGTCGATGCGCAGCACGCGCGCCCGGGCGTGCGGCGAGAGCGCCAGCGCGCCGTGCAACAGGCCCGGCACGGCCAGGTCGTCGACGTAGGGTCGCTCGCCCAGCGCCATCGCGACGACGTCGACGCGGGCGAGCGAGCGGCCGACGCGGCCGTCGGTGCCGGCGGCCGGGATGTGGCCGCCGCGCTTGGACAGCGCCAGCCACTCGATGGCGTCGATGATCTTGACGTAGCCGGTGCAGCGGCACAGATGGCCGTCCAGCGCCTCGGCGATGGCCAGTCGCGTCGGTGCCGGCTCGGCGTCGGTCAGGGCCTTGGCGCGCAGCGCGATGCCGGGGATGCAGAAGCCGCATTGCAGCCCGGCGGCGGCGGCGAAGCTGTCGGCGATCTCCTTGCGCTCCCACGGCGGCAGGCCTTCGAGCGTCAGGATGTGCTTGCCGTTGGCGTAGACGGGGCTGGTCGCGCAGGTGGTCCTGGGCACGCCATTGACGAGGGCGACGCAGCAGCCGCATTGGCCCTGCGGACTGCAGCCCGACTTCAGAGAGGTAATGCCCAAGCGCTGGCGCAGGATGTCGAGCAGGCTCTCGTCGGGATGCGCATCGACCCGGCGCGGGATTCCGTTGAGCACGAATTCGATCTGCATGGCCTGCCCGCGCTGCCCCCTGCGGCGCGGAAAGCATAGCCAAGGAAAGCGTGCGCGCCCGCTCCTTTGCGGCCGGCCCAGGCGTCTACCGGAAGGTTCCTTGCGCTAGGGCAAGGTCCGGCCGCCGCGGCCGGCGCGCGGCGCATCGACGCGGCAGGCCCTCGGGCTTCGAGGACACCCCCGCAGTCCGGGGGCAGGTGGCGGCCGATAATGCCGGCATCGAGACATTGCCTACGGCGCCAGATGTCCCAGCCTCTCCGATTCGGTCCCTTCGAGCTGCATGCCGAAGGCAGGCAGTTGCTGATGCGGGGCGAGCCGGTGGCCCTGGGGGGGCGGGCCCTGGACGTGTTGCGCGTGCTGGTGGAACGCGCGGACCGCCCCGTCTCCAAGTCCGAGCTGCTGGACTGCGTCTGGCCGGGCCGGGATGTCGAGGAAGGCAACCTCGCAGTGCAGATCTCGGCGCTGCGCAAGCTGCTGGGGCCCGAGGCCATCAACACCGTGCCGGGGCGCGGCTATCGCTTCGTCTGGGGTTCGCCGCCGGCGCCCGAGGAGCCCGGCGCAGCCTCCGGCGCCGATGCGACCCGGCCCGGTCACCGCCTGCCGCCGCGACAGCCCGAGCTGATCGGCCGCGCCGACGAGCTCCTGCGGCTGCTGCAGGCACTGCCCGGGCAGCAGGTGCTCAGCCTCATCGGTGCCAGCGGCATCGGCAAGACCAGCCTGGCGCTGGCCGTGGCACATGCGGCGACGGCGCCCTTCGGCGACGACGTGGCCTGGGTCGACCTGGCGGACCTGGCCCAGGAAGACCGGCTGGTGCTGCGCGTGGCGGCCGCCGTCGGCCTGGCTGCCGACCGGGCGGCGGACCCGCGTGCGACCTTGCTGGCCGGCTTGCGCCGCCGCCGCATGCTGGTGGTGCTGGACAACTGCGAACACCTGGTCGGCGCGGTCGCGCACCTGGTCGGTGAAGCGGTGGCGGTGGCCCCGCAGGTGCACTGGCTGATCACCTCGCAGGAGCCGCTGAAGCTGCCCGGCGAGCAGGTCTGGCGCCTGGACGTGCTGGCCGTGCCACCCACCGGGACGCCCTGGCCCGAGGCCCTGCGCTACGGCGCCCTGGCCCTGTTGTGCGAACGGGCGCGGGCGAGCAATCTGCGCTTTGCTCTCGGCCCCGCCAGCGTGGCTGCAGCGATCGAGATCTGCCAGCGCCTGGACGGCGTGCCTCTGGCCCTGGAGATGGCGGCCGCGCGCCTGCCCTGGATGGGTGTCGAAGGCGTGCGCAGCCGGCTCGACGATGCGCTGCGCATGCTGAACACCGATCGCCGCAGCAGCGCACTGCGCCACCGCAGCCTGCAGGCCGCGATGGCCTGGAGCCACGGCCTGTTGGGCGCGAAAGAGCAGATCGCGTTCCGGCGACTGGCCCTGTTCAGAGGGGGATTCAAGCTCGAGGCCCTGCAGGCCGTGGTCGCCGATGGCCAGGGCCTGGAGGCCTGGGAAGCGCTGGACGCCCTGGGTGCCTTGGTGGACAAGAGCCTGGTCCACATCCAGGGCGACCTGGCCGCGCCGCAGCTGCGCTACCGCCTGCTGGAGGCGGCGCGCCAGTTCGCCGCCGCCAGGCTCGACGAGGCCGGCGAAACGCAGGCCCTGGCGGCGCGGCATGCCGCGGCTTTCGTGGCGATGGCCGAGCAGGTCGGCCAGTGCGTGTGGAACGAGTCCGACGCCGCCTGGCTGGCCCGTATCGAGCCCGAGATGGAAAACCTCAGGGTGGCCCTGGAGCACTGCGTGGTGCACCGCGACCGCGAGGGCGCGACCCGCCTCTTCGAATGCATGACCTGGGTCGACCAGATGCGGGCCGGCGGCGGCGAGGTGCGGCATTGGACTGCCCGCATGGAGTCGCTGCTCGAAGGCGCCACACCCCTGCAGGCCGGGCAACTGCAGGCCGTGCTGGCCTTCGGCTGTCGCAACACTTCGCCGGCACGGGCGGCAGCGCACAGCCGCCAGGCGCTGGCCCTGCTGGGCGAACAGGCCACCACAATCCTGCGCTTCCGCATGCTGAACACGATTTCGATCGCGATGGCCCGCCAGCAACGCAGCGAAGAGGCGGCCCAGGCTTTGACCGAAGCGCTGGCCCTGCAGCAAGCCGACTGGCCGGCGCGCCTGCGCATGACCAGCCACGACGCTGCCGGCTTCGGCGCCATCTTCAGCGGCGACGCCGACGCCGCCGTCGTTCACTTCAATCGCTTTCGCAAGCTCGCGCTCGAATGCGGTGCCGAGAGCGGCGTGGCCGTGGTCTCGCACAACCTGGCCGATATCGCCCTGGCACGCGGCGACGTCGACGAAGCGGTGCGCCAGGGCGTGGAACTGGTGGCCCGGCTGCGGCGCCAGCGCAACCCCTACCAGCTTGGCTTCTCGCTGGCCAACCTGGGAGCGGCGCTGCTGCAGCGTGGCGATGTCGACGCGGGGGCCAGGGCCTGCCTGGAGGCCCTGCCCATGCTGCGGCGCGAGGACCACGCGACCTGGCTGTTCGACCATTTCGCCTGGCTGGCCTGCCTGCGGCAGCGAGCCGAGGACGCCGCGCGTCTGCTGGGCTATGGCAGCGCCGTGCGCGCCGCCGTGGGCTCGGTGCGCGACCTGGTCGAGCGCCGAGCCCACGACCAGTCGCTGGCCCACTGCACGGCGCACCTGGGCGCCGGGCTGACGGCCGCGCTGGGCGCCGAGGGCGCGCGGTGGACCGCAGAGCAGGCCGATGCAGCCGCCGAGCGCCTGGCCCCGGCGCCGGCCGCGGCAGTCACCCCCGGAAGAGGGCCCGACCTGACCTGCTCGTCGATCGCGCCTTAAGGACATTAAGCCGGACGCCGCGCAGACTGCAGCGCATGCCGACATCAGCGGCGTTGCAGCGACGGACTCCCGATGACACCGAGACAGATCGAGCTTGTTCGCAGTTCCTACGCCCAGGTCTCCATCCTGGCGAACCAGCCAGCGGCCATCTTCCTGGACCACCTCTTCGCCGCCGACCCCGCCGTGCGCAGCGAATTCCTCGACAGCCACTGGCTGGAGGGCGAAAGGCTGATGCGCATGCTTTCCAGCACCGTGTTCCTGCTCGACCGGCCCGCCGAGCTGCAGTCGGCGCTGGAGTTGCTGGGCGCCCGGTTGCTCGACGACCGCACGGCCCGGCGGCGCTGCCGTGCGTTCAGCGCAGCGCTCGTCCAGACGCTGGAGGGCTGCCTGCAGTCCTCGTTCACGCCCGAGCTGCGCGAGGCCTGGCTGGCCCTGTGCCTGTTCGCCAGTTGTTGCCTGATGCGGCACCAGGCCGAACGTTCGCTGGCGGCGGCGTGACGGGCGTGGGGCAGCAGGACAGCAACCGGTCCGCGCTCGAAGCCCGGGCCGGCCCTGCCCTCAGTCGAACCCGACCACTTCGTGCGGCAGGTAGGGCTGCTCCAGCAGCGCCACTTCTTCGGCGCTGAGGTCCAGGGCGAGCGCCTCGATGGCATCGTCGAAGTGCGCGGGCCGCGAGCAGCCGACGATGGGC
Source organism: uncultured beta proteobacterium (assembly GCA_903914615.1). Taxonomy (GTDB): domain Bacteria; phylum Pseudomonadota; class Gammaproteobacteria; order Burkholderiales; family Burkholderiaceae_C; genus Rubrivivax. The sequence goes on from CAIWPS010000240.1 coordinate 6,931, forward strand.
GCGGTGATGCCGGGCTTGCCGAGCACCCAGGCCAGCGCGACCTGCGAGATCGCCACGCCACGCCGCGCCGCCACGCTGGCCAGCGCGGCCGCCACGGCGCGGTCGTTCACCTCGCTCCTGGCAAACAAGGTGGCGCCGAACTTGTCGGTGTCCACGCGGGGCGTGTGCTCGCCCCAGGGACGGGCCAGCCTGCCGCGGGCCAGCGGGCTCCAGGGGATGACGCCCACGCCCTGGTCGATGCACATCGGAAGCATCTCGCGTTCCTCTTCGCGGTAGATCAGGTTCAGTTCCGGCTGCATGCTTACGAAGCGGGTCCAGCCATGCTGCTGGGCCAGCTGCTGCGCCTTGGCGAACTGCCATGCATGCATCGACGAGGCGCCGAGGTAGCGCGCCTTGCCGGACTTGACGACGTCGTGCAGGGCCTCCATGGTTTCCTCGATCGGCGTGTGCGGGTCCCAGCGGTGGATCTGGTACAGGTCCACATGGTCCAGCCCCAGGCGCTGCAGGCTGGCGTCGATCTCGTGCAGGATGGCCTTGCGCGACAGGCCGCCCACGTTGGGTGCGGCGCGCGAGGCGTAGCGCACCTTGGTCGCGACGACGATCTCGTCGCGCCGCGCGAAATCACGCAGCGCGCGGCCGACGATCTCTTCGGAGCTGCCGTCGGAATACGCGTTGGCGGTGTCGAAGAAATTGATGCCGCGCTCGACCGCCAGCCGGATCAGCGGGCGGCTGGCCGCCTCGTCCAGCGTCCAGGGGTGGGCGCCGCGAGCGGGTTCGCCATAGGTCATGCAACCCAGGCAGATGCGCGAGACGGTGAGGCCGGTGCGACCCAAGCGCGTGTATTGCATGGCGGCTTCCTGCGGTGATGGTGGCGGCAGGCTAACAGCGCCGCGCGAAGGGCGCGGGCTTTCGCGCCCGGCGCGCAACCAACCTTGGAAGCGCCCCGCTTGTCGCTCAGACCGTCAGCCTGGGGTGCAGTCGTTCGATCGAGGCCTGCCGGTCGAGATTCTGCTCGACGAACGCGACCTGGAACATCCGGCCCGTGGTGGTGCACTGCAGGCGCACCTGCCCCAGGCCGCCTCGCGGCCCGTCGAGCTCTGCGCCGACCGGGGGCGCGGACCCTGAAGTCCGCGCGATGTGGCACTGCCCCTCGCTGTCCATGAGAGCGATTTCAGCGCCCTGGCGACTCGACTCGAAGACTTGAAACTTGTGCATGCTGCCCCCGGTGCCATGTCGCGACACCAAAGACTGATCGCAGCCACCACCGCAGTCCGTACGCTGCCGCACGCAATGGAAACAGTTCATTCCGAATGCAGGGGTCCGCTTATCAGGGATGGCAGGCCGTGTGGCCGCTGGCTGCCGCCGGACACGAGGATGGAGAGCTGCAAGGCCGAGCGAATGACAAGCGGCAAGCGCGCGCCTTTGGGCGCCACCGCACAGACGACGACAGGCGCGGAATGCAAAGCTACCTGCGATGAACCCTGCAAAGCCACCGGTCACCCCTGCACTTATCACGCCCATGGCCCGTGGCCGTGCCTGTCGCGCACAGGCAACCCCGACCCTGCGGCGCGCGCCCGCACGCGGCCGAGGCGTGCTGGTGGCCGCCCTCGTCGCCGCTGCCTGCGCAGGCTGTGCTTCGGCCCCCGCCGGTGGCGGCCCCGAGCGGCCCGCGGCCGGCCCGATGATGGGCAGCGGCGCGATGGCCGGCATGATGGGTGGCGCCATGGCCGTGGCCACGCTGACGCCGACCCTGGGCAGCACGGTGCGCGGGGTGGTCATGTTCCATCAGATGGACGGCCACCTGATGGTGCATGCCAAGCTCAGCGGTCTGGCGCC
>CAIWPS010000241.1 GCA_903914615.1 uncultured beta proteobacterium
CGCCCGGGCGCCAGCGCATCGTCGAAGGCACGAACCACATGGAACTGCTGAGCAGCCCGGCCGTGGCGGCGCAACTGCTGCAGTGGCTGCGCCCGGCCGCGCCGGGCTGATGCCGCCGCGCGCGAACGCCACCGACAATCGCGGCGTGCCCACCGCCGCCGCCCCGCGCGTGCTGTCGTTCATCGCCCCGATGACGCAGCTCAACACGCCCTACCCTTCCACCGCCTACCTCACCGGCTTCCTGCGTTCGCGCGGCTTCCATGCGGTGCAGGAAGACCTGGCGCTGGCCCTGGTGCTGGCCCTGTTCTCGCCCCAGGGTCTGGCGCAGCTGCGGCAGGCCGCCACGGCGCGGCCGCCGGCACAGCGCACGCCCGCCGTGCAGGCCTTCGTGGCCCAGGCCGACCGCTACGCCGCCACCCTGGCACCCGCGCTGGCCTTCCTGCAGGGCCGCGACGCCACGCTGGCGCACCGCATCGCCAGCCGCGCCTTCCTGCCCGAGGGCCCGCGCTTCGCGCCGCTGGACGTCTATGTCGACGACGACGGCGGCGACCCGCTGGCCTGGGCCTTCGGCGCGCTGGGCGTGCAGGACAAGGCGCGGCACCTGGCCACGCTGTACCTGAACGACCTCGCCGACGTGATCCGCGACGCCGTCGACGAGCGCTTCGAGTTCGTGCGCTACGGCGAGAGCCTGGCGCGCAGCCAGGCCAGCTTCGACGCCCTGGCCGACGCGCTGGCGGCGCCACCGAACCTGGTGGACCGCACGCTGGGCGAGCTGGCGCTGCAGGCCATCGAAGGCCACCGGCCGACGTTGGTGCTGGTCTCGGTGCCCTTCCCCGGCACCGTCTATGCCGCGCTGCGCATCGCCCAGTCCATCAAGGCCGCGCACCCGCAGATCGTCACGGTGCTGGGCGGCGGCTACGTCAACACCGAGCTGCGCGAACTGTCCGAACCGCGGCTGTTCGAGCATTTCGACTTCGTCACGCTGGACGCCGGCGAGCGCCCGCTGCTGGCCCTGCTGGAACACCTGGCCGGCCAGCGCTCGGCGTCGCGACTCGTGCGCACCTACTCGCGGCCCGCCGGGTCTTCGACGGTCAAGTACACGAACTTCGTCGAGCCCGACATCGCCTTCGAAGACGTCGGCACCCCGACCTGGGACGGCCTGCCGCTGCACCGCTACCTGTCGCTGCTGGATCTGCTCAACCCCATGCACCGGCTGTGGAGCGACGGCCGCTGGAACAAGCTCACCGTGGCCCATGGCTGCTACTGGAAGAAGTGCAGCTTCTGCGACGTCAGCCTGGACTACATCGGGCGCTACGACGCGGCGACCGCGCAGACCCTGGCCGACCGCATCCAGGCCATCGTCGCCGAGACCGGGCAGACGGGCTTCCACTTCGTCGATGAGGCGGCGCCGCCGAAGTCGCTGAAGGCGCTGGCGGCCGAGCTGCAGCGGCGCCGCATCGAGATCTCGTGGTGGGGCAACATCCGCTTCGAGAAGACCTTCACGCCCGAGCTGTGCCAGCAGCTGGCCGACAGCGGCTGCATCGCCATCTCGGGCGGCCTCGAAGTGGCGTCGGACCGCCTGCTGGCACTGATGAAGAAGGGCGTCTCGGTGGCGCAGGTGGCGCGCGTCACGCACGGCTTCGCGAAGGCCGGCATCCTCGTCCACGCCTACCTGATGTACGGCTTCCCGACGCAGACCGTGCAGGAGACGGTGGATGCGCTGGAGTACGTGCGCCAACTCTTCGCCGCCGGCTGCATCCAGTCGGGCTTCTGGCACCGCTTCACCTGCACCGTGCACTCGCCCGTGGGCCTGGACCCGCAGGC
>CAIWPS010000242.1 GCA_903914615.1 uncultured beta proteobacterium
GCCGTAGTCGGGCATCGTCGTCTTGCCCAGCAGCACCGCGCCGGCCTCGCGCAGCCGCGCCGCCGGCGGCGCGTCGGCCGCCGCCGGCGCCAGCAGCGTGGCCGCGCTGCCCAGCGGCATGGCGACGCCGCGCGTGGCGATGTTCTCCTTCACCGTCACCGGCACGCCGTCCAGCGCGCCCAGCGCCCGGCCCGCACGCCACCGGGCCTCGGAAGCGCGCGCCGCGGTCAGTGCACTTTCGGGGTCAGCCGCCCAGGTGGCATGCAGCTGCGGCTCCCAGCGCGCCATCTGCGCCAGCACCGCCCGCGTCACCTCCAGCGGCGACAGCGTGCCCGCAGCGTAGGCGCGGCCGAGCTCGACGGCGCCGAGTTCATGCAGCGCCGCCACGCTCAGTGCGCCAGGAAGCGCTGCAGCCGGGCGGCGGCCTGCGTGCGCACCTTGTTGCGCAGGAAGGGCGTCCAGCCCAGCAGCAGCCCGGGCAGGCCCAGGGCCTGGCGCGACCAGGCGTGGAAGTCGAAGCGGTCGCGGTGCTTCGTGATGAGGCCGCGGCCGTCGAATTCGAATTCGGCGTCGATGCGGTTGACGACCGCGCGGCCGGTGGCCGAGAACAGGTAGTGCGCTTCCCAATGCGCGCTGTGGTCGGTGATGCGGCTGACCTCCAGCTTCCAGTGCGCCCGCGACCGGGCGTCGGCCTTCGTCGCCTGCGTCAGCATGCGCCACATGCCGCCGATCTCGCGCTCACCGCTGAGCGAGAAGGCCTCGTCGTCGAAGCGCGCGTCGGCCGCGTAGCAGGCCTGCATGGCGTCGCCGTCGAGGCGGGCGAAGGCGGCGTAGAAACGTTCGATCGTGGCCTGGCTCATGGGCGTTCGGTTGGGGTGGATGTGGCCGGCATTCTGCGCGCGCCGTTCATGGCGCCACGGGTCTTGGGGGCACCCCGCGGCCGGGCAGCGCCGCCAGCAGCGCGCGCGTCACGGCATGCTGCGGCCGGCCGAAGAGCTGTGCCGGCGCACCCTGCTCGACGATGCGGCCGCGGTCCAGCACCAGCACCTCGTCGCACACCAGGTCGACCACCGCGAGGTCGTGGCTGATGAAGAGGTAGCTCATGCCGTAGCGGTCCTGCAGGTCCTGCATCAGGTTCAGCACCTGGGCCTGCACGCTGACGTCGAGCGCGCTCACCGGCTCGTCGGCGACGATGAGCCGCGGCCGCGTCACCAGCGCGCGGGCGATGGCGATGCGCTGGCGCTGGCCGCCGCTGAATTCGTGCGGGTAGCGCGCGCCGTCGGAGGCGCGCAGGCCCACCGCCTCCAGCGCCTCGGCAGCGCGCTCGCGCTGCTCGGCCGGCGTCGCACGGTGCAGCGCGGCCAGCGGCTCGGCCACCGACTGCAGGACGGTGCGGCGCGGGTCCAGCGAACCGTAGGGGTCCTGGAAGACCATCTGCAGGTGCTCGCGCGCCTGGCGCAGCGCCGTGGGCGCCAGCGCGTGCAGGTCCTGGCCGAGCAGCCGCACGCAGCCGGCGCTGGGCTTTTCCAGTGCCATCACCAGGCGCGCCAGCGTGCTCTTGCCCGAACCCGACGCGCCGACCACGCCCAGGTTGCGGCCGGCCTGCAGCGTGAAGCTCACGTCGTCCAGCGCCTGCAGCTGCGGCGCTTCGCCCCAGGGCGTGCGCCGCGGCAGGCGGTAGCGCTGCGCCAGGTGTTCGACCTGCAGCAGCGGCGCCCTCACTCGTTCACGCGCAGGCAGCGCGCCTCGTGGCCGGGTGCCACGGCCACCACGGGCGGCGGCGCATCCCGGCAGGCCGGAACGGCCCGCGGGCAGCGCTCGGCAAAGGCGCAGCCGGGCGGCAGGTCGGCCAGGTCGGGCACGCGGCCGGGGATGGTGGTCAGGCGCAGGCCGCGCCGCCCGCCGGCCTGTTCGCCCCGGCCCAGCTGCGGCCGCGCCGCACGCAGGCCGCGCGTGTAGGGGTGGGCGGCGCGCGCCAGCACCGCCGCCGTGGGCCCGCTCTCGACCACCGTGCCGGCGTACATCACCAGCAGGCGCTGCACCGTGTCGGCCATGACGCCGAGGTCGTGGCTGATGAGCAGCAGCGCCATGCCGTCCTCGCGCACCAGGCCCAGCAGCAGCTGCAGCACCTCGCGCTGCAGCGTCGCGTCCAGGGCCGTCGTCGGCTCGTCGGCGATCAGCAGCGCCGGCGCACAGGCCAGCGCCACGGCGATGAGCACGCGCTGGCGCTGCCCGCCCGAGAGCTGGTGCGGGTAGGCCTGCGCCCGCGCCGCGGCCTGCGGCAGCTGCACGCGGTCGAGCAGGCGCAGCGCCTGCGCGCGCGCCGCGCCGGCCGACAGGCCCAGGTGCAGGCGCAGCGGCTCGGCCACCTGGCGGCCGACGGTGTGCAGCGGGTTCAGCGCCGTCATCGGTTCCTGGAACACCATCGCCAGACGGCGGCCGCGCAGCGCGCACCACTGCGGTTCGGCCAGCGCGGTCAGCTCGGTGTCTTCGAAGCGCATCGAGCCCGCCGCGTGCGCGCCTTCGGGCAGCAGGCCCATCAGGGCCAGCGCGGTCAGGCTCTTGCCGCAACCGGACTCGCCGATCAGCCCCAGCGTGGCGCCGCGTTCGAGCGCGAAGGACACGCCGCGCAGCGCCTGCACCGGGCCGCGCGCCGAGGGCAGCGTGACGCGCAGGTCGGCAACGGCAAGCAGCGGGGCGGGCACGGGCGCGGACGATAGCGCATGGCCGCCGGCGGCCGCCCTACAGCGCGCGCCGCGCCGGCCGACAGGCCCAGGTGCAGGCGC
>CAIWPS010000243.1 GCA_903914615.1 uncultured beta proteobacterium
GGCCGGCACGCCCCAGGACTGCAGGTGCGCGCCCACGCCCAGGCTGGTGACGAAGGGCACCTCGGTCTTCGCCAGCGCGCGCAGCGTCGGGTAGCAGAGGTGGTCGTAGTGGTCGTGCGAGATCAGCACGGCGTCGATGGGTGGCAGCGCCTTCAGCGCCACCGGCACGGGCTGGAAGCGCTTGGGGCCGGCCAGCTGCGAGGGCGACGCGCGCAGGCCCCACACCGGGTCGGTGAGCACGCGCGCGCCGTCGATCTCCACCAGCACCGTGCTGTGGCCCAGCCAGGTGGCGCGCAGGCCGCTGGCGACGGGCCGGCGCCAGGCCTCCAGCGGGTCCAGCGCCGGCAGCGGACCCGTGGGCACGCGGCGCTCGCCGCCGCACAGGAACTCGGGCAGGCTGGGAAACTTCGCGTTCGGGTCGCGCAGCCCGGGGCGGATGGGCGCGACGTTGCGAAAGCCGCTGCCCGCCCATTGCGAGCTGGCCTGCATGCGTTCCAGCCGCAGGCCTGCGGCGCGCGCACCCAGCGACTTCATGCCGCCCTCATGCCGCGGAGGGAGCGGCCCAGCGCCGCACCACCTCGCCCAGCACGTCCAGCGGCACCGAGCCGGTCTTCAGCACCACGTCGTGGTAGCCCTTGAGGCTGTAGCGCGGGCCCATCGTCGCCTGCGCCTCGTCGCGCAACGCCAGCAGCCGCAGCATGCCGATCATGTAGGCGCAGGCCTGGCCGGGGTTGGAGACGTAGCGCTCGACCTCCTGCGCGCCGATGCCGTAAGCGATGGCCTGCTCGCGCGTCCAGCGCTGGGCGTGCAGGCCGGTGTCGACGACGAGACGGCGGGCGCGGAAGAGCTGGCTGTCCAGCGCGCCCAGCAGAGCGTGCGGGTCGCCTTCGTACCAGCCCTGGTCGATGGCCAGCCGCTCGGCATACAGCCCCCAGCCTTCGCTGTGGGCGCTGCCGCCACCGAAGATGCGGCGCTGGCGCCAGCGCGGCAGGTCGGTCTGTTCCTGCTGGATGGCGAGCTGGAAATGGTGGCCCGGCACGGCCTCGTGCACGGCCAGGCTGCGCATGCCGGGGATGTTGAAGACGGGCCCGGGCAGCGGCGCCCAGAACACGCCGGGGCGGCTGCCGTCGGGCGCCGGCGTGCTGTAGTGGGCAGCGGCCGTCTTTTCGGTCAGCGGCGGCTCGCGGCGCACTTCCACCGGCGCCCTGGGCTGCAGGTTGAACAGGGCCTGGCTGCGGCGCTGGTTGTCGCGCACGATGTCGGCGAAGCGCGCGATCAGCGCCGGCCGCGGGTCGGGCTCGGCCGGCGGCTGCAGCTCGGCGCGCAGCGCCGCCATGCGCGCCTCGACGCTGCCGTCCTTGCGGCCCAGCGAGACCAGCACGCGGTCCATCTCGCCCTCGATGCGCGCGACCTCGCGCAGGCCGATGGCGTGGATCTCCTCGGCACCCAGGTTCGTCGTCGTGTAGGTGGCCAGCGCCTGCGCGTAGGCGGCCGCGCCGTCGGGCAGGCGCCACAGGCCGGCGTCGGTGGTGGTGCGCGGGGCGATGTCGGCGAGGAAGGCGGCGATGCGCTGCCAGGCCGGGCGCACCTGTTCGGCGACCAGCGCGGTGGCGCTGTCCAGCGCCTGCTGCCGCGTCTCGACGGGCAGGTCCTTGATGAGTGCGCTGCGCCGCGCCAGCGCGCTGACGAAGAGGTTGTCGGCCGGCGCCGGCTTGAGGAAATCGTCGACCTGGCGTTGCGCGCGTTCGAGGATGAAGCGCGGCGGCAGCAGGCCCCGCGCCGCCGCCGCGCGGGCGCGCGCCAGCGCCTCGTCGATGCGCGCCGCCACCTGCGACAGGCGCGCGAGGTAGGCGGCGACGTCGTCGGCGTTGCGCAGCGGGTGCGCCTCGGCCATGAACGAGACCAGGCTGACTTGCGGCCCGCCGAGCTGGTTGAAGACGAAGCCGTGGTCCTCGTAGGGCTCGGCGGCCAGGCTGCGCTGCAGCGACCAGCGCAGCGTGGCGGCCTCGGTGCGCTGCTCCGCGCTCAGGGCGCCGGCCTCGAAGGCCGCCAGCCGCGCCAGCCCGTCGCGCGCCAGGGCGCGCTGGCGTTCGCGCCTCGCGGGCGTCTGCGGCGTCAGCTCGCGCTCGAAGGCGGCCTGCTCGGCGCCGCTGAAGTACTGGGTGTAGGTGGCACGCTCGGCCGACAGGCGCACCCAGTCGGCGGCGTAGGCCTCGGCCCAGGCGTCGAAAGTGGCGGGAGCGTCGGCGGCCGGCGCGGCGGCGGGCGCGGCCAGCGTCACGGCCCAGGGCGTGCCCAGGGCCAGGCCGAGGGCGCGGCGGCGGGTGAAGGTGGCGGAAGGGGTGTTCGGCATCGTGGATGCAGTCTAAGACAGCCCCTTCGGCGTGCCGGGTATCGGGCCGCCGGCGCGCGCGCAGCCCGCCGGCATCGATAATACTTAGACTTCTAATGATTAGAGCCCATACGACATGGCGACTGTCGACGAGCGCTTCTCCGCCGCCCTGCACAACTGCGCCCGCGGCTGGCGCCTGGCCGTGGACCGCCGGCTGAAGGACCTGGGCCTGAGCCAGGCCGGCTGGATGACGATCGCGATGGCGGCGAAGAACAAGGCGCCGCTGTCGCAGACCGAACTCGCGCAGCGCGTCGGCGTCGAGGACGCGACCATGGTCGCCATGCTCGACCGCCTGGCCAGGGCCGGCCTCGTCGTGCGCGCGCCTTCGGAGGCCGACCGCCGCGTCAAGCACGTCGTCCTCACCGCCGCCGGCAGCGCCCTGTTCGACAAGGTGCGGGTCGAGGCCGGCGCGGTGCGCAGGCGGCTGCTCGCCGGGCTCGACGCGAAGTCGCTGCTGGTGGCCACCGAGCTGCTCGAGAACATCGAGGCCCTGCTGGAGAACCGCCCGTGAATGCGGCCGCCGCAGCGCCGGTGAACCGCCGCATGATCACGCTGTCGGTGATGCTGGCGACCATCATCCAGGCTCTGGACACCACCATCGCCAACGTCGCGCTGCCGCACATGCAGGGCAGCCTGTCGGCGGCGCAGGACCAGATCACCTGGGTGCTGACGTCCTACATCGTCGCCGCCGCCATCGCCACGCCGCTCACCGGCTGGCTGTGCGACCGCTGGACGCAAAAGCGCGTCTTCCTGGTCTCGGTGGGCGGCTTCACGCTGGCCTCGCTGTGGTGCGGCCTCGCGGGCTCGCTGGCCGAGATCGTCACCGCGCGGCTGCTGCAGGGCCTTTTCGGCGCCGCCCTGGTGCCGCTGTCGCAGGCGGTGCTGCTCGAGGTCAACCCGCCCGACAAGCGCGGCTCGGCGATGGCGGTGTGGGGCATGGGCGTGATGGTCGGCCCCATCCTCGGCCCCAGCCTGGGCGGCTGGCTCACCGACAGCTACGACTGGCGCTGGGTCTTCTTCATCAACCTGCCCATCGGGGCGCTGGCCTTCTACGGCATCTGGCGCTACATCCGGCCGCAGACGGCGCTGCGCGCGATGCGCTTCGACGGCTTCGGCTTCGCCACGCTGAGCCTGGCCATCGGCGCCCTGCAGATGCTGCTCGACCGCGGCCAGGAGAACGACTGGCTGGCGTCCACCGAGACCTGGGTCGAGCTCGGCATCTGCGCCGTGGCGGCGGCCTTCTTCGCCGTCCACACCGCCTTCACGCCGGCGGGCCAGTCCTTCCTGGACTACCGGCTGCTGAAGAACCGCAACTACGTCACCGGGCTGCTCTTCATCTTCATCGTCGGCCTGGTGCTGTATGCCACGCGCGCGCTGACACCGCCGATGCTGCAGTCGCTGATGGGCATGCCGGTGGCGGTGGCCGGGCTGCTGACCGCGCCCAGCGGCGCCGGCACCATGCTGGCCATGCTCATCGTGGGCAGGCTCGTGGGCCGGGTCGACCTGCGCATGCTGCTGTTCGCGGGCTTTGCCATCACCGCCTTCTCGCTGTGGCAGATGTGCGGCTACACGCTGGTGCTGTCGCGCAGCGACATCGTGGGGCCAGGCATCGTGCAGGGCATCGGCCTGGGGCTGGTCTTCGTGCCGCTGAGCACCGCCACCTTTGCCACGCTGCAGCCGGCGATGTTCTCGCAGGGCACGGCGCTGTACAGCCTGGTGCGCAACATCGGCAGCAGCATCGGCATCTCGCTGGTGCAGACGTTGCTGGTGCGCAACACGCAGGTGGCGCATGCCTCGCTGGTGACGATGGTCAACCCGGCGGCCGCGGCGGCGGCCAACGTCGACCTCGGCAACCCGGCCGGGCTGGAGATGCTGAACGCCGAGATCACGCGCCAGGCGGCGATGATCAGCTACGTCGACGACTTCAAGCTCATGCTGTTGCTGACGCTGGCGGTGATGCCGCTGCTGTGGCTGATCCGCCCGGCGCGGCGCGCGGCGCAGGCCGCGGCGGCACGGCCCGACAGCGCCCACATGGCGCTGGAATAGCGGCGAAGTGGCGTCTCAGCCCGCCAGCGCGGCCGCCGCCTGGTGGATGGCAGCGCGGATGCGCGGGTAGGTGCCGCAGCGGCAGAGGTTGCCGGCCAGCGCGGCGTCGATGTCGGCGTCGCTGGGTTTCGGCGTCTGCTTCAGCAGCGCCGTGGCGGCAACGATCTGGCCGCTCTGGCAGTAGCCGCACTGCACGACATCCAGCGCCAGCCAGGCTGCGCGCACGGCGTCGGCCTCCCGGTCCTGCAGGCCTTCGATGGTGGTGACGGCCTTGTCGGCCAGGCCGGCGATGGGCGTGACGCAGCTGCGCACCGGCGCGCCGTCGACGAGCACGGTGCAGGCGCCGCACAGCGCCATGCCGCAGCCGAACTTGGTGCCTGTCATGTGCAGCTCGCCGCGCAGCAGCCACAGCAGCGGCGTGTCGGGTTCGGCCTGGCAGTCGCGCGGCTGGCCGTTGATGTTCAGTGTCGTGGTCATGGGTTCAGGCCAGCTTCAGCGGCAGCGTGCGCAGCCGCTGGCCGGTCAGTGCGAAAAGGGCGTTGGCCACCGCGGGCGCGATGGGCGGCGTGGCCGGTTCGCCCATGCCTTCGGGCGTCTCGGTGCTGGGCATGACTTCGCATTCGATGCGCGGGCAGTCGGCCATGCGCAGCAGCGGCAGGTCGTGGAAGTTGCTCTGCAGCACGCGGCCCTTCTCGACCGTCACCTGGCCGTACAGCGCCGCCGTGAGGCCGAAGACGATGCCGCTTTCGGCCTGCTGGCGGATGAGCTTGGGGTTGACCGGCGTGCCGCAGTCGACGACGCAGACGACGCGGTGGACGCGGATGGTCTTGTCGGGGGCCACCGAGACCTCGGCCACCTGCGCCACGATGCTGCCGAAGCTCTGGTGCAGCGCCACGCCGCGCGCCATCTTCGCGCCGTCGGCGGCCGGCGGCAGCGGCATGCCCCAGTCGGCCAGCGCCGCGACACGCTGCAGCACCTTCAGGTGGCGCGGGTGCCGCTGCAGCAGCGCGCTGCGGAAGGCCACCGGGTCCTGGCCCGCAGCGTGGGCGGCTTCGTCGACGAAGCTCTCCTTGAAGAAGGCCTGGTGCGAATGGCCGACCGAGCGCCAGAAGCCCACCGGCATCGGCAGCTCGACGATCTGGTGCGAGATGCGCGCGTTCGGCCATTCGTAGGGCTGGTCGAAGGCGCCTTCGGCCGTGGTCTTGTCCGGGCCCATGCCGGGCAGGCCGAAGACGCGCTGCAGCACCTGCGGCACGATGGCCTGGCCGGCCGAGCGGTTGTGCCAGGCCACGAGACCGCCCTGGGCGTCGAAGCCGGCGCTGAAGCGCGAGACCGCGGCGGGGCGGTAGAAGTCGTGCTGGGTGTCTTCGGCGCGGGTCCAGAAGGTCTGCACCGGCGCGCCGCCGGCGGCCTTGGCGATGGCCGCGGCCTGGCCGATGAAATCGACATCCAGCCGGCGCCCGAAGCCGCCGCCGAGGAACTGCACCTGCACGTCGACCGCCGCTTCGTCGATGCCCAGCGCCAGCGCCGCGGCGCGGCGCGCCAGGCCCGGCACCTGCGTCGGCGCCCAGACGGTGGCGCGGCCGTCCTTGAACTGCACGGTGCAGTTCTGCGGTTCCAGCGTGGCATGCGCCAGCCAGGGCGCGCGGTACTCGGCGGTGATCGTCCTGGCCGCCGCCTTCAGCGCGGCGTCAACGTCGCCGCGGCGGTGGTAGGCAAAGCCTTCGCCCTGGTCCAGATGCTGCGCCAGCTGCTCGATGGCCGCCGCGCTGGAAAAAGCCGCCGCGGGCACGGCCTCGTCCCATTGCACCGCCACCTGCTCGACGGCCTTCATCGCATGCCAGGGCGTGTCGGCGATGGCGGCCACGCCCGCGGTGCCGCCGTGGTAGCCGGCCACAGCCAGCACCTGCTTCACGCCCGGCAGCTTCAGCGCCGCGGCGCCGTCGAACGAGGCCACCTTGCCGCCCAGCGTCGGGCACATCCTCACGCTGGCGTAGAGCTGGCCGGGCTGCAGCACGTCCAGGCCGAAGCCGGCGCGGCCCTGGCCCTTGGCCGCGGCCTCCAGCCGGTGCAGCGGCTGGCCGATGAGCTTCCACTGCGCCGGCGCCTTCAGCTCCACCTCGCCGGGCAGCGGCTGCGCGCCCGCCGCGGCGGCGAGCTCGCCGTAGCGCGCGCGCTTGCCCGAGGCGTGCGAGAGCACGCCGCCCGCCGCCGTGACCTCGCGCGCCGGCACGCCCCAGGCCTGCGCCGCCGCGCCGACGAGCATCGCGCGCGCGCTGGCGCCGGCCTGGCGCATCGGCACCCAGAGGTCCTTCACGCTCGATGAGCCGCCCGTCATCATCACGCCCATCTCGCGCATCGCCTTCGCCGTCAGCCAGCCGGCGACGCGCTTGACGGTGCCGTCGTCGTCCGGGTGGAAGGGCAGGCCGTCGACCACCGTGGCCAGGTTGTTGTAGATCTTGTCGATGGGCGAGGGCTCGATGCGCACGCGCGTCCAGTCGGCGTCGAGCTCGTCGGCCAGCACCATCGCCAGGCCGGTGTGCGTGCCCTGGCCCATCTCGCTCTTGGGCATGACGACGACGACGCTGTCGTCGGCGCCGATGCGCACCCAACCGTTGAAGGCCGTCTGCCCGGCGACGGCAGGCAGGGGCTGCGATGTCAGCAGCCGCTGGCGCGGCGGCAGCACCGACCAGCCCACGGCCAGCGCGCCACCGGCGCCCAGCGTGCCGAGGATGAAATGACGTCGGCGCATGCGCAGGGGTTTCCTTGGGGTGGCGGGGACAGCGGTGTTGCAGGATAAACCGGCCGGGTGTCCGTCCGTCCGCTGGGGGATGTGACGGGCCATCGCCAACCGCAGACTGCGGTGGCCAAAATCCTGGAGACCCGCATGGACCGTGGCAAGCCTTCGAGCCTCACCGAGGCCTTCAAGCGCATCACCGGCGACGCCCTCGGCGCCGGGCTGGCGCTGGTCGTGCTGCCCGGTGCGGCGCTGCTCTTCGGCATCAAGTTCTTCTCGAAGTACGCCACCGCCGGGCTGCCGGTGATGGCCATCTTCGGCATCATGATCCTGTTCGGCGCGCTGTCCCTGGTGGCCACGCTGTTCGCGCGCCTGGGGCTGGCCAACAAGGACCAGGCGCTGGCCCTGCCGGAAGGCTCGATACGCGCCGCCATCGCGCTGTCCCTGATCGTGCTGTTCGCGATCATCTCGATCATGCTGTACCGCTCGATGTCCGAGCCCTACCGCATCACCGGCCTGAGCGATCAGGACCGCGCGGCCATCATCAAGACCGCCGGCGACCGGCTCATCGGCAATGCCGACGACGCCTGCGTGGCGGGCCCGGCGACGGCGGAGCTCGCGGCCAGCGCCGCCTCGGCCGCGGCGGCGGAAGGCAAGCCTGCGCCGCAGCCCCAGTGCGCGGCCGCCGACAAGCGCTACACGCTGCTGCTGCTGCCGCCGCCGCGCCAGGACGCGACCGACCTCGCCAAGCAGCTGCTGATCCTGGTGGGCACGCTGATGACCTCGGTGACCAGCTTCTACTTCGCCACCCGCGGGGCGACGCCGTCGGTGCCTTCCAGCGCCGCGGGTGCGCCATCGCCATCGCCTTCGCCGTCACCGGCCCCCGGCCCCGCGCCGCTGCCGCCCCCGGCGCCTGCCGCCGGGCCGCCGCCTCCGGCACCGACGCCGGCGCCCGACATCGGGCCGGCGCCAC
>CAIWPS010000244.1 GCA_903914615.1 uncultured beta proteobacterium
CGCAACTTCAAAGCTTTGCCTGTCGAGGAAATCGCGCGCACAGCCGTTGCCGGCAGCAGTGTGGAAGGCGAGACGAGCGGGGTCCGTGCGATGCGACACATAGGAGGAGCGGGCGACGGTTTTGCGGCTCGGCAGCCCCTAACCGTAGGGGGATCAGAGTGACGGATTACGAGACATTCTTGCAAGCCAAGTCGCAGATTGGCGCCGACAGCGGGTTCGTCCCGCTGTGGCTGCCGGATTGCCTGTACGACTTCCAGCGGCAACTGGTGGACTTCGCCATCCGCAAGGGCCGCGTGGCTCTCATGGCCGACTGCGGCCTGGGCAAGACCCCGATCGGCCTCGTCTGGGCCTCCAACGTGGCGCGCAAGACAGGCAGGCCGTCGCTGTATTTGACGCCCTGCGCCGTGGCGCCGCCAACCGTGCGCGAGGCCGAGAAGTTCGGCGTTGAGGCGCGCTACTCGCGGGACGGGTCGATCCACGGCCATGTGATCGTCACCAACTACGAGAAGCTGCACCTGTTCAACCCTGGCGACTTCGGCGGCGTGTTGTGCGACGAGTCCAGCATCCTGAAGTCGTTTTCTGGCGAGCGCCGCGGCCAGATCACAGCGTTCATGCGGCAGGTCCAATACCGAGAGCTGCAGACGGCCACGGCGGCGCCGAACGACTATATCGAGCTTGGAACGTCCAGCGAGGCCCTCGGCTACATGGGGCACATGGACATGCTCAATCGGTTCTTCAAGAACGACCTGAACAACAGCGCGCAGGGGCGCATGCGCGGCGAGGCCATCAAGTGGCGCCTGAAGGGCCACGCCGAATTGCCGTTTTGGCGCTGGGTATGCTCCTGGGCGAGGGCGATGCGCCGCCCGTCAGACCTTGGGTTTGACGACCGCGCATTTATCCTGCCGCCGCTCAATGAGATTGAGCACCTCGTCGAGACCGACACGCTGACTGAAGGGATGCTGTTTGCGTTGCCGGCTGTTGGCTTGAAGGAGCAACGCGAGGAACGTCGCCGCACCGTCGGCGAGCGCTGCGAAAAGGTGGCGTCGCTGGTCAACCATACCGGGCAGCCCGCGCTGGTATGGTGCCACTTGAACGACGAAGGCGACATGCTGGAGGAGTTAATTCCCGACGCCGTTCAGGTCAGCGGCAGCGACTCGGAGGACGCGAAGGAAGAGCGTTTGACTGCGTTTGCCGAGGGCAAGGCCCGGGTCCTGATCACCAAGCCGAAGATCGGTGCGTGGGGTCTGAATTACCAGCACTGCAACCACGTCACGTTCTTTCCTTCACACAGTTTTGAGCAGTATTACCAAGCCGTGCGTCGCTGCTGGCGATTTGGCCAAAAGCGCGCCGTTCGCGTCGACATCGTCACAACCGAGGGCGAGCGCGAAGTGATGCGCAACCTACAGCGCAAGGCGGAACAAGCGGACGCCATGTTTTCCAGGATCGTTGCGGAAATGAACAACGCGTTGTCCATCGAGCGCGCGAACAACCGAACCAAGAAAGTGGAGGTGCCTTCATGGCTGTTGCCGACCAATTGATCACGGACAAGTTTGCCATCTTCAATGGCGACTGCGTCGAGGTGATGCAGGCTTTGCCGACGGCGAGCGTTCATCTATCGATCTACTCGCCGCCGTTCGGCGGCTTGTATCACTACAGCAGCGACGCGCGCGACTTGTCGAACTGCGACGACTACGACGGATTCTTCGCCCACTACGCCCACGTGGTGCGCGAGCTGGCCAGAGTGACGATGCCGGGCCGCATCAGCGCCGTGCATTGCATGGACGTGCCGCGCAGCAACAGCGGCACCGACACGATGATCGATTTTCCAGGCGACATCATCCGCTTGCATGAGCGCGAGGGCTGGCGTTTCACCGGACGCCGGATGATTTGGAAGGAGCCTCTTGCGGTGCGCTTGCGCACGATGCAAAAGAACCTCGCGCACGCATCTTTGGTGGCTGACAGCATCGACTGCGGCGTGGCTTCCGGCGACCAACTTCTGACATTCCGAAGAATTGGAAAGAACCCGGTCCCTGTCAAGCATCCGGTCGGGATGCTGGATTACGCGGGCGAGAAGCCGATGCCAAGCGACATCCTGCCTTATCGCGGCTGGACCGGGAAGCAGACCGAAAACCGTTACTCGCATTGGATCTGGCGTCAATATGCCGATTGCATGTGGGACGACATTCGCATGCAGCGTGTTCTTCCATTCCGCGAGGCGCGAGAAAGCGAGGACGAGAAGCACGTCCACCCGCTTCAGTTGGATGTGATTGACCGTTGCGTCGAACTCTTCAGCAACCCCGGAGAGACGGTGTTTACGCCGTTCATGGGCGTCGGTTCGGAGGTCTATAGCCCGGTCCTTCTGGGGCGACGAGGTGTCGGCGCAGAGCTGAAGCCGAGCTATTACAGGCAAGCTGTCAAGAACGTGCAGATGGCCGCGGCAGGACGCAAAGACATCGAAACGTCCGAGGCTCTTGATTTTGAAGCGATGGGCGCGGAGGCTGCCGAGGACGCGGCATGACCACCAAGCCCGGCACCAAAGTCGCCCGCATGGTCCAGCTCGCCAAGCGTCCTGGCGGCGTCAGCACCAGAGAGGCCATGACCGACCTCGGCATCTGCGGTGCGTACGCCGCCTCTGGCTTGCAGGACCTTCGCGAACGCAAGGAGGTCTTCATGGGCGGCCAGCGCCGGCCGTATCGCTACTTCGGGTCCGCGCAGGAGGCTGCGGCCTACCGATCGCCGCCACTCAAGGACCCGAGCGACAAGCGCGGCTCGTCCTGGCGCAGGAACACGGCCGCGTGCGTCATGCCGGTACAAAAAGGCCCGCTGGACGTGCTCGAGCTGCAGCGCTCCGGAGTCAAGGTGACGATCGCGCGGACGTGCGCGGACACGCGATTCACGGTGCAGGAGCTTCCGCCCGGGTATCGGAGCCAGCTTGATCCCGGCCAGGCGCGGCAGTGGGCGAAGGCGGTGGCGTGAACTTCTTCAAGTTCTACATCGGCGACTACCAGCGCGACACCGCGCACCTGTCGATCACAGAGCACGGAGCCTACATGCTGATGCTCCAGCACTACTACGCCACCGAGAAGCCGCTGCCCATTGGCAAGGCGCTGCACCGCATGCTGCGCGCCACCGACAAGGCCGAGCGCGACGCCATCGACGCAGTGGCAGCCCAGTTTTGGACCACGACCGAAGCCGGACTCGTGAACGAACGCGCCGACCGCGAACTCACGAAAGCGGACGCGCAGGCAGAGACGAATCGTCGCATCGCAAACGAACGAGAAGCAGCACGAAAGGCCGCACGAGAGCAACACGAGAAGAGCACGAATCGTGGTAAAAAAAACTCCAGTCCTGCCGGATCAGATGACGAAAAACAGCGCGAAAAGTCGCTGGAAAGTGCCCGGAATCAGGAAGTTGATGCGGCGCACAACGAAAGCGAAGGAATTACGCAAGTCGTTGATTTTGTTGCTGCAGCCAGTACGGAGCGTGGCACGAATCGTTCAACGATCGATCAACCTAACCAGACACCAGACACCAGACACCAGACACCAGAAGAAAAGACAGAGAAGACAGCGCGCGGCGCGCGCCTGCTGCCCGACTGGGTGCTGCCGGAGGAGTGGCGAGACTGGGCTCAGCAGGAGCGACCGGACCTCGATCCGCAAGTGACGGCAGAGCGGTTTCGAGACTACTGGACGGCAAGACCAGGCGCCGGAGGGCGCAAGCTGGACTGGCAGGCGACGTGGCGGAACTGGGTGCGAGAGGAGCGTGCAGCGCCGCCGCTGCGCGCGGTGAAAGGCGCTGAGCCGGAGTGGCGCCGCGAGCAGCGCGAGCGCAACGAGGCCTTTGCCGGGCCGGCGGCTGCGAAACGCAAGGCTGAGCCGCAACAGGAGACCATCGATGTCGCTGCCACCCGCCTGGGTTGACGCCCTTTTCGGCAAGCTCGCGTTGCGCTACGGCGCCGCGTTCTGGCGCCAATACCCGGACCTCGACATTCAGCTCGTGAAGGACGATTGGGGCCATGTCCTTGACGGCAGGAGCGGTGGAGCAATCGCCTACGCGCTCGCTAACCTTCCCGGCGACAGACCGCCCAACGCGATCCAGTTTCGCAACCTGTGCAACGCCTGGCAGGGCGTTTCAAACCCTCTTGCAATCGGACATGACGCGGTGCCGGCAGACCCGGCGCGCGTCGATCGGCTGATGCGCGGATTGGCAGACATCCAGCGACACCGAGACGGAATGTCTCCGGCGGAGTACTGCATGCAGCGGATCAAAGCCATCGTCGCGTCGCGCGGCGGCGTGATGAGCGCAGCCCAGCGCCACGTTTTCGAGTGCTGCGCGAGGGTGACGGGAGGCGAGAGCATGGACCAGGTCGGCGGATTCGTGCCAATCCCGTCGGAGCAACTGCCGTGGAACCAGCCAAGGGACGAAGCATGAGCACCTGGAAGCAAGCCACCGAGCGCGCATGCCAGGCCGTGCCCGAGCGCAGCCGCTGCGAGCCGACAGATTGCCAGATGGCCAGCCGCTGCGCGATGACCGACAGCGCACGCAGAGGCGTCGTGATCGACGCCAGCATTGCCGCGCGCCAGCTCGGAGCGTGCCCGATGTTCGTCGACAGCCGGGCAAGGTTCTCTGATGACTCGCGCTTCGCCGGCCTGGCCTCGAGGATGCGGACGTGATCACCAAATTGTCTTTCCACGTCCCGGGCGACCCGCAAGGAAAAGGCCGGGCCAAGATCGTCCGTATCGACGGACTCCGCACGCAGGGCGGCATGAACGCGCGCGAGCACTACCAGGTCCGCTCCAAGCGAGTCAAGGCTGAGCGCGCTGCGGCCGGCTGGCTGCTGGCAACGCAGCCCAAACCCTCGCTGCCGTGCTCGGTCCTGCTGACACGCGTAGCGCCATCGGCCGGCCTGGACGACGACAACCTCGCCAGCGCGCTTAAGGGTGTGCGCGACGAAATCGCGCGGTGGCTGGGCGTCGATGACCGCGATCGCATGCGAGTGCGCTACCGCTACGCGCAGCGGCGCGGAGCGAAGGGCGAATGGGCTGTCGAGGTGACGTTCGGCGAGC
>CAIWPS010000245.1 GCA_903914615.1 uncultured beta proteobacterium
ACGAGCTGGCGCGCCTGCTCGGCCACGAACTCGGCATGCGCCGGGTTGTCGTTCTGGGTGCGGTAGTGCAGCGGCTGCGCCAGGGCCTCGTCGTGCTGGGCCTCGGTGATGAAGCCGGTCTCGAACATGCGGTTGATGATGTAGCGCTGGCGCGCTGCCGCCCGCTTGGGGTTGACGATGGGGTTGTAGGCCGAGGGCGCCTTGGGCAGGCCGGCCAGCATGGCGGCCTCGGCCACCGTCACGTCCTTGAGCTTCTTGCCGAAGTAGATCTCGGCCGCGGCGGCAAAGCCGTTGGCGCGCTGGCCGAGGTAGATCTGGTTCATGTACAGCTCGAGGATCTGGTCCTTGGCGAGCAGCCGCTCGATCTTCAGCGCGAGCAGGATTTCGTAAATCTTGCGCGTGAACGTCTTTTCGGTGGAGAGGTAGAAGTTGCGTGCCACCTGCATCGTGATCGTGCTGGCGCCCTGGCTGCGGGCGTCGTGCAGGTTCTCCAGCGCGGCGCGTGCCACGCCCTTGTAGTCGACACCGCCGTGCTCGTAGAAGCGGGCGTCCTCGGCGGCGAGCACGGCGTCCTTCATCACCTGCGGGATCTGCGCGATCGGCACGAAGCTGCGGCGCTCCTCGCCGAACTCGCCCAGCAGGACGTTGTCGGCCGAATACACGCGCAGCGGCAGCTTGGGCCGGTAGTCGGCCAGGCTGGTGATCTCGGGCAGGTTAGGGTAGGCCACGGCCAGCGCCAGGCCGACGACCAGCAAGAGGCTGAGCAGGCCCGCGGCGAGCAGCGCGGCCGCCCAGCCCATGCCGCGCAGCAGGCCCGCGGCCCAGCCGCCCGCAGCCGCGCTGCGGGCCTGGCGTGAAGGGTCGGGGGGCGCCGGCGCGGATTCAGTCATAAAGAACCCGGGTCGCGGGCCGAAAGATTATAGGAAGCGGCGCCCGAGCAGCCTGGCCGGGAGTCCGGTGCGGCAGCGGCGCCGCCAAGCACATCTGCCGCAGCGTTGCGTGACATTGTCCACAGTCGGGGATGCAGGTCGCCCGAACAAGCCGGAAGTCTCGACTTGCGGGTTGTTTCAACTCCATCGCCCGCGTCAGACAATGGCAACGACACTGCAGGCCTTGCAAGCCGTTTTTCTTTGGTGCACAAGGGCTTTACTGCTAGCATTGAAGTAACTTCTTAACAAGCCCGGGGCTGCTGTCTGTCCGGCAAGAGGGTCCATTGAAAGGACCCCGATGGGGCACGGATCGTTTCTAGGCCGCGTGGCAGGGGAGTGGTAATTTGGGTTTTCTGGACGCATTGCTGGGCCGCAAGCACCCGCCGATGATCGGGCTGGACATCAGTTCATCGAGCGTCAAGCTGGTGGAACTGGGCCAGACCGCGACCGGCGAATACGTGCTGGAGCGTTTCGCCACCGAGCCTTTCGAGAAGGGCTGGATCACCGACGGCCAGATCGAGAAGTTCGACGAGGTCTCGGCGGCCGTCAAGCGCGTCGTCAGCAAGAGCGGCACCCGCACCAAGCAGGTCGTGATGGCGATGCCGCAGTCGGCCGTCATCACCAAGAAGATCATGCTGCCGGCCGGCCTGCGCGAAGAGGAAATGGAAATCCAGGTCGAATCGGAGGCCAACCAGTACATCCCCTTCTCGCTCGACGAGGTGAGCCTGGACTTCTGCGTCATCGGCCCCAGCCCGACTTCCATCGGCGACGTAGAAGTCCTCATCGCCGCCTCGCGCCGCGACCGCGTGCAGGACCGCCAGGGCCTCGCTGAAGCCGCGGGCCTGAAGCCGGTGGTGCTGGACATCGAATCGCACGCCTCGCGCCTGGCCATGGGCCGCGTCATCAGCGCCCTGCCCAACGAGGGCCGTGACGCGCTGGTGGCATTGTTCGAGATCGGCGCCGACACGACGAGCCTGAAGGTTCTGCGCGACGACGAGATGCTCTACGACCGCGACCAGGCCTTCGGTGGCTCGCAGCTGACCCAGCTCATCTCGCGCCAGTACGGTTTCTCCTTCGAGGAAGCCGAAGCCAAGAAGCTCAGCGGCGACCTGCCCGAGGACTACGACACCACCATCCTCGCGCCCTTCGTCGACAGCCTGTCGCAGGAGATCGGCCGTGCGCTTCAGTATTTCTTCACCAGCACGCCGCACCACAAGGTGCACTACGTGATGCTGGCCGGCGGCACGGCCACGCTGCCGGGCTTGAAGGACCGCGTCACCGACCTCACCGGTTTCGCCTCCAACGTCGTCAACCCCTTCGACCAGATGCAGCTCGGCTCCTCGGTGCGCGAACAGCGCGTGCGCCGCGAGGCCCCCTCCTATCTCACCGCCTGCGGGCTGGCGATGCGGAGGTTCGTGCCGTGATCCTGATCAACCTGCTGCCGCACCGCGAGGAAAAGCGCAAGCAGCGCAAGCGCGCCTTCTTCCTCAGCCTGGCGGCCAGCGCCGCGGCCGGCCTGCTGATCGTCGGTGTGTGGTACTCGGTGCTCGAGCAGATGACCTCGGCGCAGGATTCGCGCAACGCCTACCTGAAAGCCGAGATCGCGCGCCTGGACAGCCAGATCAAGGACATCGCCACTCTGCGCGCCGAGATCGACGCCTTGAAGGCGCGCCAGAAGGCCGTGGAAGACCTGCAGACCGACCGCAACGTGCCGGTGCACCTGCTCAACGAACTGGTCAAGCAGACGCCTGAAGGCGTCTACCTCACCGCCATCAAGCAGAACGGCCAGGTGGTGGCCATCAACGGCATTGCCCAGACCAACGAGCGCGTCTCGGAATTCCTGCGCAACACCCTGTACAACTCGCCCTGGCTCGAAAAGCCCGAGCTGGTGGAGATCAAGGCCGCCGCCGTGACCGCAGTCAACCGCGAGCAGCGGCGGCTGTTCGATTTTTCGATGCGCGTCACGCTCAAGCGCCAGCAGGGCGTTGCGCCCGCCGCCGGCGCTGCCTCGGGCGTGCCTGCGGCGGCGGTGCCGGTGGCGGCCCCCGCGAAAGCCAGCTGAGAGCACGCCATGGCCAAGCCTTCCACGCTCTCCTTCGACGTCACGAGCTTCCTCGACCAGGCGGCCTCGCAGTTCCGCAACCTCAACCCCAATGAACCCGGGCAGTGGCCGACGCTGCCCAAGCTGACGGCCTGGGTCGTGGCCGCCACGGCTGTGGTGGTGGTGGGCTGGTTCGCGCTGCTGTCCTCGTCCAGCGACGCGCTGGACCTGTCGCGCCAGCAGGAACCCAAGCTCAAGGACGACTACCGCAACCGCCTCGCCCAGGCCGTCAACCTGAGCGAGTTGCGCAAGCAGAAGCTGCAGGTGCAGGAATACGTGACGCAGCTCGAGAAGCAGCTGCCCGGCAAGGCCGAGATGGACGCGCTGCTGTCCGACATCAACCAGGCGGGTCTTGGGCGCGGGCTGCAGTTCGAGCTCTTCCGGCCCGGCCAGGTGGCAGTCAAGGACTACTACGCCGAGCTGCCGATCGCCATCCGCGTCAGCGGCCGCTTCCACGACATCGGCGCCTTTGCCGCCGACGTGGCCAACCTGTCGCGCATCGTGACGCTGCAGAACCTCAGCATCGGCGCGCCCCCGGGCAAGGACGCCAGCGCCCCGCTGGCCATGGATGCGACGGCACGCACCTACCGCTACCTCGATGCCAGCGAAGTCGCCGAACAGCGCCGCGCCGCGGCTGCCGCTGCCAAGGTGGCCGTGCCGGGAGCCGCCAAGTGATGCGCCGCGCCACGCCTGCCCTGCTGACGCTGCTGGCTCTGGCCGCCTGCAGCCCCGACCACGACGAGCTGCGCGCCTGGATGGAGCAGCAGCGGCGCGAGGTCAAGCCCAACGTGACGCCGCTGCAGCCGCCCAAGAAATTCGACCCCGAGCCCTACTCGGTGGCGCAGGGGGTGGAGCCGTTCAGCCAGCAAAAGCTCACGGTCGCCCTCAAGCAGGAGGCGCGGCAGCCGAATTCCTTGTTGTCGGCCGAACTCAACCGGCGCAAGGAACCGCTGGAAGCCTACCCGCTGGACAGCATGAGCATGGTGGGCAGCGTGAGCAAGCAGGGCCAGCCCTTCGCGCTGCTGCGGGTGGACAACCTGCTCTACCAGGTCAAGGTGGGCGACTACCTGGGCCAGAACTACGGCCGCATCACCAAGATCGCGGAAACCGAGATCGCGCTGCGCGAGATCGTGCAGGACGCGGCGGGTGAATGGATAGAGCGCCCCGCTACGCTGCAGTTGCAGGAGAAGGCGCGATGAAAATGTTTCAGGAGATCGGGACCATGTTCCACTGGCGAGCTGCCTTCGCTGCCTTGACCGCCGCCAGCGCGCTTCTCGCGCCCCTCGCCGCGCGGGCGCAGAACGCAATCCAATCGATCACCAGCAGCCAGGAGGCGGGCACCGAGGTCGTGCGCATCGAACTCGCGGCACCGCTGGCAGCACTGCCAAACGGATTCTCGGTGCAGGCGCCGCCACGCATCGCCATCGACCTGCCCGGGGTGACCAACGGCATGGGCCGCAACACGGTCGAGATCAACCAGGGCAACCTGCGCTCGGTGAGCGTGGCCCAGGCCGGCGACCGTTCGCGCCTGGTGCTCAACCTGAAGCAGGCCTCGGGCTACCAGGCGCAAATGCAGGGCAACACGCTGCTGCTGGTGCTGGACGTCGGCACCACCGTGGCCGCCGCCGCGCCGGCCAAGGACCAGCCGGTGCAGTTCGCGCCAGCGCAGAACACCACCTCGCAGGCCCTGCGCGACATCGATTTCCGCCGCGGCAGCGACGGCGCCGGGCGCGTCATCGTCAGTCTGCCCAGCACGCAGGTCGGCGTCGACATCCGCCAGCAGGGCCAGAGCCTGGTGGTCGAATTCCTGCGTTCCACGCTGCCCGAGGCGATGCGCCGGCGCCTGGACGTCACCGACTTCGGCACGCCGGTGAAGAGCATCTCCACCTTCCAGAGCGGCGACCGGGTGCGCATGGTCGTCGAGCCCATGGGCGCCTGGGAGCACAGCGCCTACCAGAGCGACAACCAGTTCGTGCTGGAAGTGCGTCCGCGCAAGAGTGACCCGAACAAGCTCACCCAAGGCCCCGGTTACTCAGGCGAAAAGCTGTCGCTGAACTTCCAGAACATCGAGGTGCGCGCCCTGCTGCAGGTGATCGCCGACTTCACCAATTTC
>CAIWPS010000246.1 GCA_903914615.1 uncultured beta proteobacterium
CCGGGCGTGGCGCCGGCACCCGCACCTGCGGCGGCTGGGCTGCCGCCAGGTGGGGCTGTGCCGGCGCGCTGCCTTCGTAGGCGCGGCCGCTGGCGGTGGCGTTGGCAGGGGCGACGATGCTCAGCCGGCCTTCGTCGCGGCCGCCGCCCGGGCGCGGCTCGCCGTCGTAGATCTGCACCCGCATGCCGACGTTGACCACCGGCGCTGCACCGGTCACCACGGCCGGCGCCGTGCCCAGCGGAGCCGGCACGATGAGGCCGCGCCGCGAGCCCGGCGGCGGCGGCACGAACACGCCCGGCGGCCCGATCGGCCGCGGGCCCGGGCGCACGCCGGCCAGCGGCACGGCCAGGGTCAGGGTCAGGCTGAAGGGCGGCGGCACGAAGGCCACGCCCGGCGGGCTCCAGTGCCCGGTGACGAAGACCACGCCTTCGTTGCGGTGCTCGTAGTAGGGCTGCACCCAGTGGTATTGCGGCCGCGGTGGCGCCATCCAGTGCCCGGTGGCCCAGACCCAGTTGCCCTGCCAGACCCAGTAGCCACCCACCCACACGGCGTCCATGTAGGGCGGCGGCGGCGGCGCCTCGACCAGCATCGGCGGCGGCGCCCAGGCGACGTAGACCGGCGCCGGCTGCATCACCGGCGGCTCGACATAGACGCTGACCACCGGCTCCTCGTAGGCGGGCGGCGGCGCGTAGACCGGTGGCGGCGCCGCGACGCGCACCGGCTGCGGCGCGGGGGCGACCTGGTACACGGTGCAGCCACCGGCGAGCACGGCGCAGGCCAGGGCCAGCGGCCGCAGCGGCGGGCAGGCGGGCAAGGTGGGGAGGGGGAAATGGGCCATGGCGTGCGCTCCGGTCGTCCAGGGGCACTGCCGCGGGGCCGCGGCAGTGGGCAGTACGGTGCGGCCCGGGGTGTGCGGACGGCCTGTGCCTAACGCCGCCCGCGCAGCCGTCGTTGACGCGGCGCGGCCGCCGCCATGTGACGCCGCCTCAAGTTCCGCCGGCCGCGACCCGAAAACAGGACCAAGCGACGGCCCTCAAGGCTGCGCATTTCTTCCGGGGTACCTGCATGTCCACCACGATAGCCGTCGAGGAATTGCGTGTCGGCATGTACATCCAGCTCGACGGCGGCTGGCTGTCACATCCGTTTCCGCTGTCCAGTTTCCGCATCGCCGCGCCCGAACAGATCGCCACCCTGCGCGGCCTGGGGCTGGCGCGCGTGCGCTGGGTGCCCGAGAAGAGCGACCGTCCCGCCGCTGAGGACACCGCGTCGGAAACCCCGGCCGTCGCCGCCGTTCCCGCGGCCCTCAGCCCCGAGGAGGCGGCCGCTGCGCGGCGCCGCGACTGGCTGGCCGCGCAGCGCGAGTCGGCGCAGCGCTGCGAGCGCCAGTACGGCGAGGCCGCCAAGGCCTGGCGCGAGGCCTGGGACGCCGTCGGCGGGCAACCGCAGCAGGCCGGCCGCACCACCGAGGCGCTGACCCAGGCCATGCTCGACAAGATGCTGGCCGAAGGCGAGATCGGCATCCGCCTGGTCTGCGGCGGCGGCGACCGCGCCGCCGCCCACGCGCTGAACGTGGCCGTGATCTCGCTGCTCATCGGCCGCACCCTGGGCCTGGCGGCCGACGACATGCTGGACCTGGGTGTCGGCGCGCTGGTGCACGACGTCGGCAAGCTCGAGGTCGCCGACCGCTTCCGCCACGCCGAGGAGGGCTTCAGCGCCGCCGAGATGAACGCCTACCGCGACCACGTCACCAAGGGCGTGATGCAGGGCCAGCGGATGGCGCTGCGCGCGGGCGCGATGACGGTGCTGGCGCAGCACCACGAACACGCCGACGGCAGCGGCTTCCCGCTGCGCCTGGCCGGCGACCGCATGAGCATGGCGGCGCGCATCGTGGCCATCGTCAACCGCTACGACAACCTGTGCAACCCCGGCACGCGGGCGCTGGCCCTGACCCCGCACGAGGCCGTGGCCATGCTCTTCGCGCAGGGCCGCGCGCGCTTCGACGCCACCGTGCTCAACGCCTTCATCCGCATGATGGGCGTGTACCCGGCGGGCTCGCTGGTGCAGCTCACCGACGACCGCTACGCCCTCGTCGTCGGTGTCAACTCCAGCCGGCCGCTGAAGCCGCGCGTGCTGGTGCAGGAGGCGCGCACGGCGCAGGCGCCGCAGCTGCTGGACCTGGAGCAGGCCGCCGACATCGGCATCCGTCGCAGCCTGGCGGCGACGAAGGTGCCGCCGGCGGTGCTGCAGGCCCTGGACCCGCGGCCGCGCGTGGCCTACTACTTCGAGCCCATCGCGGGCGAGCCCGCCGGGCCGGCGCAGGGGGCCTGAGGGGCGCGCATGCTGGCCCTGGCCACACCGCCGCCCACCGCGCCACCTGCCGCGGCGGCAGCGCTGCTAGACGGCATGCCGCACGCGGCCTGGCTGGTGGCGCTGCAGGGCCAGACGGTGGTCGCCGCCAATGCCGCCGCCGGAGCGCTCTTCGGCCTGCCGGCGCGCTCGCTGCAGGGCCAGACCGCGACCGCGCTGGTGGTGTCGCCGGAAGACCTGGCCTGGTGGGACGCGGCGGCCGGCGGCGACGCCGGCAGGCTGGAGTCCGACACCGTGGTGCTCACTGCCGACGGCCGCGCGCTGCACGTGCGGCGCAGCATCGGGCTGGTGACGGTGGCCGACGGGCCGGCCGCGCATGCCCTGGTGGTGCTGTGCGACCGCAGCGCCGAGCATGCCGCCGAGGTCGAGCGCGAGTCGCTGCTGGCCGAACTGCAGGCCACGCTGGAGGCCACCGCCGACGGCATCCTCGTCACCGACCTGGGCGGCCGCGTGCGCGCCTTCAACCGCCGTTGCGGCGAGATCTGGGGCCTGCCGCAGGAACTGCTGCAGCGCAACGACGGCGATGCGCTGCTGGACTGGATGGCCCGCCGCGTGCTGCCGCCCCTGCAGGGGCCGGACTACGCGGCGCGCCTGAACGCACTGCTGCGGGCGCCGCTGGCCAGCGCCACCGACCGGCTGGAGCTGGTCTCGGGGCAGGTGCTCGAGCGCGTCACCCGGCCCTGGTTCGGCGGCGGCGGGCCGCAGGGCCGCGTCTGGTCCTTCCGCGACCTCACCGAACGCGTGGCGGCGCAGGAACGCATCCAGGCGCTGACGCTGCACGACGCCCTCACCGGCCTGCCCAACCGCCGCCGCCTGGCCGAGTGCGTGGCCGAGGCGGCCGCCGACGCGCGCCGCGCCGGCGCCGGCTTTGCGCTGCTGTTCATCGACCTCGACCGCTTCCGCCAGATCAACGACAGCCTGGGCCAGGAGATCGGCGACCGCGTGCTGCAGGACGTGGCGCTGCGCATCCAGGGCTGCCTGCGCGCCGACGACCAGCTGGCGCGCCTGGGAGGCGACCAGTTCGCGCTGCTGCTGCGGCCGGCCGACGCCGCTGCGGCCGAGGCCACGGCGCGGCGCGTGCTGAAGGTCGTCGCCCAGCCCTGCAGCCTCGACGGCGCGCAGTTCACCCTCACCTGCAGCATCGGCATGGCGCTGGCGCCCTCGCAGGGCACCGAGATGGACGACCTGCTGCGCCACGCCGAGGCCGCGATGCGCAGCGTCAAGAGCGCCGGCCGCGCCCACTACCGGCTGCACCAGGCGCGCGCCGAGGGCGACCGCCGTTCGCGCATGAAGCTCGACCACGCCATGCGCCAGGCGCTGGTGAGCGGGCGCTTCCGCCTGCAGTACCAGCCGCAGGTGACGCTGGCGCAGGGGCAGGTCGTCGGCGCCGAGGCGCTGCTGCGCTGGCGCGACCCCGAGCTGGGCGAGGTGCCGCCGGCGCGCTTCATCCCGGTGGCCGAGGAGAGCGGCTTCATCGTCGCCATCGGCGACTGGGTGCTCAGCCAGGCGGTGCGGCAGGCCGCGCTGTGGCAGCAGCGCGGGCATGCGCTGCCGGTGGCGGTGAACGTGTCGGCGCTGCAGTTCCAGCAGCCGCAGTTCGTCGATCGCGTCGCCGGGGTGCTGGCCGTCAGCGGGCTGCCGCCGCACCTGCTGGAGCTGGAGCTGACCGAGACCATCCTCGTCCACGACGCCGACGAGGCGCTGCAGCGCCTGCACGCCCTCAAGCGGCTGGGCGTGCGCCTGGCCATCGACGACTTCGGCACCGGCTACTCCAGCCTGGCCTACCTGAAGCGCTTCCCCATCGGCAAGCTCAAGATCGACCGCAGCTTCATCGACGGGCTGCCGGGCGACGACAGCGACGCCGGCATCGTGCGCGCCATCCTGCAGATGGCGCGGGCGCTGGGCATGAAGTGCATCGCCGAAGGCGTGGAGACCGAAGGCCAGCGCCAGTTCCTGCAGGCCGAGGGCTGCGAGGAGTTCCAGGGCTTCCTCTACGCCCCGGCGCTGGACCCGCTGAGCTTCGAGCAGCGCCTGGCCCAGGCCGACCTGCGGCCGCCGCCGCCGCCGCGCATCCGGCTGGTCCGGCCCTGACGCGGGCGCCGCAGGCGTCACAATCGGGTCACCGATCCGGTGAATGGCCCGCCTGCATGATCTACAAGTTCAAGAGCTCTGCCACCGGCGACCTCATCATGCTCGGCCCCCAGGGCGACCAGCTGCTGCGGCTGCTGGGCCGTGAGCCGGCGCCGCGCGGCATCATCGAAGTTGCGGCCATGCCGGCCGCGCTGGCCGCCCTGCAGGCCGCCATCGCCGCCGCCGAGGCGCCCGCGGCCCCCGACGACGGCGACGACGCGCGCCCCGCCGTGGGCCTGCGCCAGCGCCTGTGGCCGATGGTGGAGATGCTGCGGCGCGCCCAGGCGGCCGACGCGGCCGTGGTCTGGGGCGTCTGAAGCCCCGGCCCGAACGACCCGACAGCGAGAGACAGCGAGAGAGGAAGCCCGACCATGAAACTCTGGAGCGACAGCTGGACCAACGGCGACCGCATCCCCATGCGCTACGCGGCAGGCAAGCCCGACGGCGCGGGCGGCGCCACCTTCAGCGACAACCTCAACCCGCACCTGGCGTGGAGCGACGTGCCCGCGGGGGCGAACTCGATGGTCCTCATCTGCCACGACTTCGACGTGCCCAGCCGCGGCGACGACGTCAACCAGCCCGGCCGCGAGGTGCCCGCCGACCTGCCGCGCGTCGACTTCTTCCACTGGGTGCTGGTCGACCTGCCGCCGCTGCCCACGGTGATCCACGAAGGCGAGTTCAGCCGCGGCTTCATCGCCCGCGGCAAGCCCGGGCCCGAGATCGGCAACGCGCGCAGCGGTGCCCGCCATGGCCTGAACGACTACACCGGCTGGTTCGCCGGCAACCCCGGGATGGCGGGCGACTACTTCGGCTACGACGGGCCCTTCCCGCCGTTCAACGATTCGCTCGTGCACCACTACGTCTTCACGCTCTACGCCGTGGCGCTGCCGCGGCTGCCGGTGGAAGGCCGCTTCACCGGCGCCCAGGTGCGCGAGAAACTGGCCGGCCGCGTGCTGGCCGAGGCCACCTTCTCGGGCACCTACACGCTCAACGCGCGCCTGCTGGACAGCGCGCCCTGAGCGGCCGGCGCTGAGGGCGGCGGTGGCGTCGGCGATGGACGAAGCGACGCGCATCTTCCTGCTGCGCCACGGCCAGACGGCCTGGAACGCGCAGCAGCGGCTGCAGGGCCAGCTCGACATCCCGCTGGACGACACCGGCCACTGGCAGGCGGCGCGCCTGGCAGCTGCGCTGGCCGGCGAACCGCTGGCCGCCATCTACAGCAGCGACCTGCTGCGCGCCTGCCAGACCGCGGCGCCGCTGGCCGCGACGCTCGGCCTGGCGGTGACGGTGGACCGCGGCCTGCGCGAGCGCGGCTTCGGCCGCTTCGAGGGCTGCACCTACCAGGAAGTGGAGCAGCGCTGGCCCGACGAGGCGCTGCGCTGGCGCCGCCGCGA
This sequence comes from uncultured beta proteobacterium, assembly GCA_903914615.1. GTDB lineage: Bacteria > Pseudomonadota > Gammaproteobacteria > Burkholderiales > Burkholderiaceae_C > Rubrivivax. Next base: position 5,892 of record CAIWPS010000246.1, read on the forward strand.
GCCCGACTTCGGCCCCGGCGGCGGCGAGCCGCTGCGCGACTTCTACGCCCGCTGCGTGGCCACCGTCGAGCGGCTGGCCTCGGCGCACCCGGGGCAGGACGTGGCCATCGTCGCCCATGGCGGCGTGCTGGACTGCGTGCACCGCGCCGCCGCGCGCATCGGGCTGCAGGCGCCGCGCACCTGGCAGCTCGGCAACGCCACCATCAACCGTCTGCTGCTCACCGGCCAGGGCCTGGCCCTGGTGGGCTGGAACGACGCCGGCCACCTGGAGCGCGGCAGCGCCGACGGGCCCGCGGCGCGCTGAGCCGCTGCCGCCGGTTGCCTGCGCTCGCAGGCGATACACGGCCATACATCTGCGCATTGGTTCACGACTTCAGTTGGCGCCGGGCCCTGCCGATAACACGGCAGGACAGGTTGGCATGGGGTGGCCCTGGGGGTCGCGCCCCGGTGCGGCTGCTGCCGCACGCACCCCGCCAGGCCCGTCGAAAGGCACCCGAAATGTCGCAGACCGCCGCCAGAAACCGCCTGCAAGGCTTCACGCTGATCGAGTTCCTCGTCACGATGAGCGTGCTCGTCATCGCGCTGCGCATCGCCGCGCCCGCGCTGGGCACCTTCGTGGCCCAGAACCAGTCCACGGCCCTCAAGTCCAGCTTCACGGCCTCGGTGGCGCTGGCCCGCTCCGAGGCGGCGCGCGCCGGCATCCCGGTGGTGCTGCAGGCCAGCAACGGCGGCGCCGTGGGCAACGAATACGCCAACGGCTGGGACCTGTACCTGGACAACGACAGCAGCGGCACGGTGACGGCCGGCGACACCCAGCTGCGCCATTACGACGCGCTGCCGCCGGGCGTCAAGCTCAGCGGCACCGCCACGCTGGTGTTCAGCGCCAGCGGCTACCTCACGCCGGCGGCCAACGTCGCCTACCACCTGTGCCGGGTCGACGGCAGCGGCACCGGCTACCTCGTCAGCCTGGCGCCCAACGGCACCGCCTACACCTCCACGGGCAACGGATGTCCCTGATGAACCCCCTCACCGCCCACCGCCGCCGCGCGCGCGGCTTCGCCATGCTCGAGGCCCTGGTCGCCGTGCTGCTGCTGTCGCTGTCGGCGCTGGCCTACGCGGCGCTGCAGCTGCGCGGCCTGTCGGCCAATTCCAGCGCGCTGTGGCGCAGCAAGGCGGTGCAGCTGACGCAGGAGATGGCCGACCGCATGCGTGCCAACCAGGCCGGCGTGGCGGCGGGCTCGTACACCGGGCTGCTGGCGCCGGCCGCGGCACCGGGCTGCGGCACCGCCACGGCCTGCACGCCGGCGCAGGCGGCGACGCTGGACTACGCCCTGTGGAGCGCCGAGCTCGCCACCGCGCTGCCCGGCGGCACCGGCGTGGTCTGCCTGGACGGCACGCCCGACGACGGCGCTGCCGGGGCGCCGGCCTGCGACGGCCAGGCCGGCACCTACGCCATCAAGGTGTTCTGGAGCGAGCGCGGCGTGAGCTCGCGCCTGTCGATGGAGCTGCGGCCGTGATGCGAAACCCGAGCCCCCTCCGCGCGCGCGGCATGACCCTCATCGAGCTGATGATCGGCATGGCCATCGGCCTTTTCCTGATGACGGTGATGGGCGCCGTCTACCTCGGCAGCAAGGGCACCTTCACGGCCCAGGAATCGACGGCACGGCTGCAGGAGAACGGCCGCTTCGCTGTCGACGTGCTGGCCAAGGACCTGCGCATGGCCGGCTTCCATGCCTGCGCCGGCCAGGTCAGCGGGCTGGCCTCGGTGAGGAACGTGCTCAATGCCGCGACGCCGCTGGCGCAGAACTTCGGCCAGGCCGTGGCCGGCTCCCACAACACCGGCGCCGCCTGGTCGCCGGCGCTGGACCCGACCGTGGCGGCCCTGGGCCCGAGCGCATCGGGCGACATCGTCACCGTCTACCGCAGCACCGGCACGTCGTGGGCGCTGACGGCGGAGATGCTCACCGGCACGTCCGACCTGCAGGTCACGCCGACCGCGAACATCGCCAGCGGCGACATCCTCGTCGTCGGCGACTGCGGCGGCGCGGCCGTGTTCCAGGCCACGAATGCCAACCCCGGCGGCCTGGGCACGATCCAGCACCAGATGGGCGCCGGCGGCATCGCACCGGGCGTGAACAACGCCAGCCTGGGCCGCGCCTACCTGCAGGACGCGGCGGTCTACCGCCTGCAGTCCGTCACCTACTACCTCGCGCCGAGCGTGCGCCAGGCGGGCCAGACGGCACTGTGGAGCTACGCCTGGCCGGCCTACGGCCTGGGCGTGCAGCCGGTGGAACTGGTGACGGGCCTGGAGCGCATGTCGGTGACCTACGGCATCGACACCAACGCCGACCGCGCCGCCGACAAGTACGTCACTGCCGACGCCGTGGCCGACTGGAGCCAGGTCGTCAACGCGCGCCTGGAGATGGTGATCGCCAGCAACGACAGCAGCACCGCCACCTCGGCCCAGCCCTACACCTTCGGCGGCGCCCTCGTCACGCCCAACGACCAGCGCATGCGCACCGTCGTCTCGCTGGTCGCCTCGCTGCGCAACGCCGTGCCATGAACGCGCCCACCATGCACCCGCCGCTGCGCCGGCCGGCGCGGCACCGCCGCGCACCCGTCCGCGCCCAGCGCGGCATCACGCTCGCGGCCATCCTGGTGATGATGCTGGCGCTGGCCTTCCTGGCCATCGGCGCCATCGGCAGCAGCACGCTGCAGGAGAGGATGGCCGGCAATTCGCGCGACCAGGCCGTGGCCATGCAGGCCGCCGAGGCGGCGCTGCGCGACGCCGAGCAGGACATCGAGGCCAACCTCGGCAGCGCCGGCTTCAGCTACGGCTGCGCCAACGGCCTGTGCCTGCCGCCTTCGCTGGCGGCTTCCGGCGCGACCTCGGCGCCGGTCTGGCAGGGGCTGAACTGGGGTGCCAACGCCCGCGCCTACGGCAGCCGCACCGGCCAGACCGCGCTCGTCGGCCCCAACAACGCCGCGCTGGCCAGCCAGCCCAGCTACATCGTGGAGCTGCTGCCGCATCTCCTGCCCTTGCCCGGAGACAGCGCGTGCACGAACTGCGCGCCGCCGCTCACCGGGCAGCCCTACCGCATCACCGTGCGGGCCTACGGTGTCCGGTCGTCGACCGTGGTGATGCTGCAATCAACCTACATCAAGCAATGAACCAGATGCTGACCCTTCTCAAGCGCCGCAGCGCCGGCGTGGGCGTCTTCCTCGGCTCGCTGCCGATGCTGGCCGGCGCCGCCGGCTTGAACCTGAGCCAGGTGCCGCTGTACCTGAGCACGCTGGTCAAGCCCAATGTGCTGGTGGTCTACGACAACTCCGAGTCGATGGACGGCACCATGGCCGGCAAGCTCATCGCCGGCAGCGACCCCAGCACGCGCGGCAACATCGCGCGCAGCGTCATCCGCGGCACCATCACCTCGTTCCGCAGCTCCTTCAACTGGGGTCTGGGCAGCTTCGGCCTGTCCGACGGGCCCTGGCTCTACTCCACCTACGCCTACTACTTCGGCAGCGACGCCCAGGTGGTGTACACGAACGATTGCGTGGGCGGCATCTCCGCCAGCAACGGCGGCCTGCGCTGCGTCGCCAACCCCGAGCCCGGCAACGGCTTCGGCTTCATCACCTATGCGTTGACCGGCGACGACCCGAGCATCAACGACGTGCTCTACACGGGCAACTACGGCAACCAGCTCTACGGCATCGGCATCAACAACAGCACCAGCTACAGCGTCTACAACAGCCACGGCAACAACGCCAACTGGACCTCGGCCAGCTTCTCCGGCGGCCTGGGCAACTGGGGCTTCACCCCCACCGACGCAGGCTACCTGCCGCAGACGCCGCCCAACAGCCGCATGTTCTGGCTGCTGCGCGCCTGGGGCTACTACAGCGACGTCAACGGCAGCGGCGTCATCAACCAGCCCGTGGCCGCCGATTCCGCGGCGCAATACAACGCGCTCATGACCTACCTGGGGTCCGAGACCAACGGCAACAACGGCGAGCTGAAGAACGCCGCCGTGTTCACGCCGCTGGCCGGCAGTCTGGGCACCGCGGGCAGCTATTTCGGCAACACCCTGGCCGGCAAGACGACGCCGATCACGCAGAGCTGCCAGAAGAACTTCGTCCTGCTGGCCACCGACGGCAACCCGACCTCGGACCTCAGCGGCAACATGTACCCGCTGTCGCAGCAGGTCAACACCTTCAACGCCGGCACCGGGCTGTGGACCTTCTCGCCCGCCGCCAACGACGTCTTCACCAAGGTCTCGGCGCTGCGCGCCGTCAACTACGGCGGCAACAAGTTCGACATCCAGACCTACGTCGTCGGCCTCGGCGACACGGTGGCCAACGCCGGCTCGGTGGCGACGCTGAACCAGATCGCCAACCTCGGCGGCACCGGCCAGGCCTACCTGGCCAGCAACCAGGCGGCGCTGGCAACGGCCTTCACGGCCATCGCCGTCGACATAGTGGCCAAGACCTCGGCGGCGTCGGCGGTGTCGGTGAACTCGGGCGCCTGGAACAACGGCGCCGACCTCTTCCAGGGCCGCTTCAACAGCGGCGACTGGTCGGGCCAGCTGCTGTCCTACCCCATCCAGGCCAACGGCGCGCCGGGCGCGAACTCGAACTGGGACGCCGGCCAGCTGCTCAACGCGATGGACTGGAACGCCGGCCGCCAGATCCTGACCTACAAGCCTTCGAATGCGCTGGGCAGCCGCGGCATCGGCCTGCGCTGGCCGCTCAACGCCGCGGCCCCCGGTGCGACCGAGATCGACCCCGGCATGGTGACGGCGCTGAACACCTCGCTCGCCGGCGTCGTCGACGGCTTCGGCGCCCAGCGCCTGGCCTTCCTGCGCGGCAACACGGCGCTGGAGCAGCGCAACTGCCCCGCCTGCGCCGCGCCGACCTTCCGCAACCGCGCCTCCACGGTGCTGGGCGACATCGTCAACTCGGCGCCGCTGTTCGTCGGCGGCCCGGTCGGCGTGTACCGCGACAACATCGCCGGCGTGCCCTACAGCGCCTACGGCGCGACACGCTCGGCGCAGACGCCCATCCTCTTCGTCGGCGCCAACGACGGCATGCTGCACGCCTTCAACGCCAACACCGGCGCGGAGGTCTTCGCCTACGTGCCCTGGGCCGTGCGCAACCGCCTGAGCGCGCTCACCGACCCGGCCTACGCGCACCAGTACACCGTGGACGGCTCGCCCGCCGTCTTCGACACCTACTACGGCGGCGCCTGGCACAGCCTGCTGGTCAGCGGCATGAACGCCGGCGCGCAAGGCCTGTTCGCTCTCGACGTCTCCGACCCGACGAAGTTCACCGAGGCGCAGGCCGCCAGCGTCGTGCGCTGGGAGATCGACGGCAGCGACGCCGACGTCGGCTACATCTTCAGCAAGCCCGCCGCCGTGCCGCTGCGCGACGGCAGCTGGCGCGTCCTCGTCGGCAACGGCTACAACAGCACCAACGGCCACGCCGTGCTGCTGATGATCGACGTCCAGACCGGCGCCATCAGCCGCATCGACACCGGCGCCGGCAGCGCGGCCGCACCCAACGGCCTGTCGGGCCTGGTGACCATCAGCAGCAACAACAACGGCGTCGTCGACACCGTCTACGCCGGCGACCTCAACGGCAACCTGTGGAAGTTCGACCTCTCGTCGACGGCGCCGGCGAACTGGGGCGTGGCCTACGGCAACGCGGCCAACCCGCTGCCGCTGTTCACGACCGCCGCCGGGCAGTCGATCACCGCCCGCCCCGACGTGACGGTGACGCCGGACGGCCGCTACCTCGTCACCTTCGGCACCGGCCGCTACATCGACACCTCGGACAACGCCGCCGGTGGCCAGCAGGCGCTGTACGGCATCATCGACGGCGGCGCCCCGGTGGCCATGGCCAACCTGCAGACGCAGCTGATCAACACCACCGCGGCGGTGAACGGGGTCACCTACCGGCTCACCACGCACGCCGTCGGCCCGTCCAACGACAACATCACGCTGGCCGGCGACAACGTCATCTCCAGCAGCGCCTACTACGCCGGCAAGGGCGGCTGGGTGCTGACCCTGCCGGCCGGCGGCGAGCGCGTGGTCAGCGACGCCGCCATCCGCTACGGCCGCGTCAGCTTCTCCAGCCTCGTGCCCTCGGCCGCGGCCTGCACGGCAGGCGGCACCGGCTGGCTGACCGAGCTCGACGTGCTGACGGGCAACCGCTCGCCTTCCTTCGACGTCAACGGCGACGGCAAGGTCACGGCCGCCGACTACGTGCTGGGCATGAACCCGTCGAGCATGCAGATCAGCTCCATCCCGGCCGCGGCGACGACCATCCGCGCCCAGGACAAGCACTACGACGACAAGCTGATCAACACCTCGGCCGGCACCATCGTCAACGTCTACGAGCAGGGCAACACCAAGTCGTCGAGCCGCGCGAGCTGGGAGCAGATCAAGTGAAGCACGTCCACCGCATCGTCACCGCCGCCCTGCTGGCCCTGGCCCTCGGCCCCGCCGGGGCCACCGCCCTGCGCCCCGGCACGGCGCCGGCGCCCAACAGCAAGTCGCCGCCCGCCACCCTGCCGGCGGCTGCGGCGGCCGAGGCACCGACCCTCATCAGCGGGCAGGTGAGCGCCATCGACCGCGCGCGCCGCACCGTCACCATCAGCGGGCGCAAGGTGGAGTGGCACGGCGCCCGCCTGCAGGTCTTCCGCAGTGCCGGCGGCCGCGCCAGCCTGGACGCGCTGCAACCCGGCACGCGCGTGCGCTTCGCGCTCGAGCAGGGCAGCGGCGAGGGGCGCAAGATCGTGCTCGTCTACATCGAGGCCGCGCAGTGACCCGCCGCGCCGCCCGCGCCGCCCGCGCCGCAACAGGCGGCTTCACGCTCATCGAGCTGATGATCACCGTCGCCGTCGTCGCCGTGCTGGCGGGCGTGGCCTACCCGACCTACATGTCGCAGGTCATGAAGTCGCGGCGCTCCGACGCCAAGGCCGCGCTCACCGCGGCCGCCCAGGCCATGGAGCGCTACTACACCGAGCGTTCGACCTACGTCGGCGCGGCCCTCGGTGCTGCGGGCCTGTACCCCAGCAGCTCGACCAACGGCTACTACACGCTGGCCATCACGGTGCAGACGGCCGCCGCCTTCACGCTGACCGCCACCCCCGCGGGCGCGCAGGCCAACGACGCCTGCGGCGCCTTCACCTACGACCAGACCGGCACCAAGGGCGTCGCCGGCGGCACGCTGGCCGCAGCCGCCTGCTGGTGAGG
>CAIWPS010000247.1 GCA_903914615.1 uncultured beta proteobacterium
CCGCCTGCAAGATCGACCGCGTCTACACCGGCATCACCGGCAGCCACATCCGCGGCCAGAACAGCACCGGCATGGTCATTGTGCGCGACAACCGCGAGGTCACGCCGGTGGACGTGGCGCGCGTGGTGGAAACGGCCAAGGCCATCAACATCCCCAACGACCAGCGACTGCTGCTGGTGGAACCGCAGGAATTCGTCATCGACGGCCACGAGGTGAAGGAGCCCATCGGCATGAGCGGCAGCCGGCTCGAGGTGAAGGTGCACATCGTCACCGGCGCGCAGAGCGCGGCCGAGAACATCCTGAAATGCGTGCGCCGCTGCGGGCTGGAAGTCGAGCGCCTGGTGCTGAACCCCAGCGCCAGCGCGGCGGCGGTGCTGAGCGACGACGAGAAGAGCCTGGGCGTGGCCGTGGTGGACATCGGCGCCGGCACCACCGACGTGCAGATCTACACCGACGGCAGCGTGCGCCACACCGCGGTCATCCCCATCGCCGGCGACCTCATCACCAGCGACATCGCGATGGCGCTGCGCACGCCGACCAAGGACGCCGAGGAGATCAAGGTCGAGCACGGCGTGGCCAAGCAACTGCTGGCAGACCCCAGCGACCAGGTCGAGGTGCCCGGGCTGGGCGACCGCGCGCCGCGCATGCTGAGCAAGCAGGCGCTGGCCGGCGTCATCGAGCCGCGCATCGAGGAGATCTTCTCGCTGGTGCACCAGGTCATCCGCGAGAGCGGCTACGAGGAGCTGCTGTCCAGCGGCATCGTCATCACCGGCGGCAGCGCGGTGATGCCGGGCATGGTCGAGCTTGGCGAGGACATCTTCCTGAAGCCCGTGCGCAAGGGCCTGCCGCTGTACAGCGGCGCGCTCTACGACATGGTGGCCAACCCGCGTTCGGCCACCGTGATGGGTCTCTTGGAAGAGGCCCGCGTGGCGCGCGCGCGCGGGCACAAGGCGGCGGCGCAGGCGGGGTCGGTGAAGAACATCGTCGTCCGCGCCAAGGACTGGTTTCTCGGAAATTTCTAGGAGGGGTGCATGCATGAGAAGACGTAGTTCGAAGTCCATCGCGCACCCTGTTTTCGGCAACGCAAAGGCAACTGCAACTCACTCAGCTAGGAGGCTCACATGCCCATCGAAATGATCGACGAATTCGACGAAGGTACGCAGATCAAGGTGATCGGCGTCGGCGGTGGCGGCGGCAACGCTGTCGAACACATGATCGGCCAAGGCGTGCAGGGCGTGGAGTTCATCTGCGCCAATACCGACGCGCAGGCCCTGCACCGCAGCAGCGCCGGCGCGCTGGTGCAGCTGGGCAAGACCGGCCTGGGCGCGGGCAGCAAGCCCGAAGCCGGGCGCATCGCCGCCGAGGACGCGGTGGAGAGCATCAAGCAGGCCATCGCCGGCGCGCACATGCTCTTCATCACCGCCGGCATGGGCGGCGGCACCGGCACCGGCGCTGCACCGGTGATCGCGCGCGTGGCCAAGGAGATGGGCATCCTGACGGTGGGCGTGGTCACCAAGCCCTTCGACTTCGAGGGCAAGAAGCGCGGCAAGCAAGCCGCCGACGGCGTGGCCGAACTCGAAGCCAACGTCGACAGCCTGATCGTCGTGCTGAACGAGAAGCTGCTCGAAGTAATGGGCGACGATGTGACGCAGGAGCAGGCCTTCGCGCACGCCAACGACGTGCTGAAGAACGCCGTCGGCGGCATCAGCGACATCATCCACATCCCCGGCCTGGTCAACGTCGACTTCGAGGACGTGAAGACGGTGATGAGCGAGCCCGGCAAGGCGATGATGGGCACGGCGGTGGCCGGCGGCCCCGACCGCGCCACCAAGGCCGCAGACGCGGCGGTGGCCTGCCCGCTGTTGGAAGGTATCGACCTGAGCGGCGCGCGTGGCGTGCTGGTGCTGATCGCGGCGAGCAAGAGCAGCTTCAAGCTGGCCGAGAGCCGCAACGCGATGAACACCATCCGCCGCTACGCCGCCGACGACGCGCACGTGATCTTCGGCACCGCCTACGACGAGGCGCTGGGCGACCAGCTGCGCGTGACGGTGATCGCCACGGGCCTCTCAAGCGCGCGCAAGGCCAGCATCACGCCGCCGCTGTCGGTGGTGCAGCCGCCGCAGGGCCAGCAGGCGCTGCGCACGGGCACCGACAACCTTCCGATCCTCAACCAGGTGGCGCAGCCGGTGCAGGTGGGCGGCAACGCGCAGCCGTCGCAGCAAAGCTACGAAGGGCTGAACACGCCGAGCGTGTGGCGCAGCGCGCGCAGCCAGGCGGCGGCGAAGGTGGATGCGCTGGCCAGCAACGGCATGGACGAGATCGAGATCCCGGCGTTCCTGAGGAAGCAGGCGGATTGAGGCGAGACGGCGGCGCCCGTGGCGGGCGCCGCCGTCGGCCGGTTCGACGCTCGAGCCCGTTCGGGCTTCCCCAACGGCGGGCGGAGTAATCGTATGCGAACGACGACTTCCGCCTGCCGGCGCCCAAGGCGGCAGTCGCCCAG
>CAIWPS010000248.1 GCA_903914615.1 uncultured beta proteobacterium
ACCGGCACGCGCGCCATGACGACGCGCGCCGCGGCCCTGCTGGGGGTGAAGTGGTGGTTCGACGAAGGCCACCTGATGCACGACTTCAAGATCGTCCGGCTGGACGCAGCCGGGGCCATCGCCGCGGCCATGACGACCTATGCCGAAGACGTGGGCTTGCTGCTGGCCGGGCCGTGAAACTGCGAAATCAACAATGATTTCTGCGCTCACTAAGTTTCGGCAGGTGCCGAAATGGAGATTGGCTTCGCACGGTTTGCGGTGCCGCCCCTGTCCATCACGTTCATACCCGCTGCCATGAACACATCCCGTGCCCTGACTGCCCCTGACGCCCGCACCGCACCCCGAAGCGCGTCCAGCTTCTTCGCCCACCACGGCCTCTGGGCCCCTGGCGTGCGGGCCTTCCGGCGCCTGAGTTTCAGCGTCAAGGCCGGCTGCATTTCGCTGGCCTTCACGCTGCCGCTGGCGCTGCTGGGCGTGCTCTATGTCCAGAGCCGCATGGACGTCATCCACGCCACGGCGCTCGAGGCCCAGGGACTGGCGTACGTGAACGAAGCCGTCAAGCTCAGCGACGCCATGCGCAAGTACGACAAGCAGGCCCTGCACGTGGCCACCGTCGAAGCCGGCGGCAGCGTGGCCGAGGTGCGCAAGGAGCTGGAGGCGCAGCTGGCGCGCGTGGAAGCGCTGGACAAGGCCATGGGCGATGCCCTGGGCACCAGCGCCGCGCTGGGCAAGGTGCGCGAGGGCCTGAGTGCCCTGGCGGCCCCCGGCGACGGCCTGATGAAGGTCTATGCCACGGACGCGAAATTCATGGTCCAGCTGCAGGCGCTCATCGTCGCCGCGGCCGACGGCAGCGGCCTGACGCTGGACTCCGACCTCGATTCCTACTACCTGATGAGTGCCGGCGTGCTCGACCTGCCGGTGCTGACCAACCGCAGCCAGCGGCTGGGTGCCTTGTCGACCGCGGTGGCGGCCGCAGGCCAGGGCGGCGAGGTGGCCGCCGTCGAGCTGAACCGGGTCGGCGCACTGGCCGAAGAGGGTGCCCGCACGGCCGCGGCCAGCCTGGCCAAGGTCACCCAGGTGCACCCCGAGTCCAAGGACGCGCTGGACCTGGCCGCGTTCAACAAGGCCTTCGACGCCCTGCTCGACGAGGCCACCGATGCGCCGGGCACAGGCGGCAAGGCGCGCGCCGCGAAGCTCGAAGGCCTGGGCGACCAGGCCGTGGCCCTGGCGGCGCAGGTGCAGCAGACCGCGACGAAGCAGCTGGGCGGGCTGCTGCAGGCCCGCATGGACCAGGCCTGGCGGGCGATGGGCATGGTCGGCACAGCGGTGCTTCTGGCGCTGGCGCTGGCGGCCTACCTCTTCTATGCCTTCTTCCTCGTCATGAGCGGGGGCCTGAACGAGGTGCGCCGCCACCTCGCGCTGATGGCCGGTGGCGACCTCACGAGCTCGCCCAGCCCCTGGGGCCGCGACGAAGCCGCCGCGCTGATGGTGTCGCTGCGCGAAACGCAGCAGTCCATGCGCGCCGTGGTTGGCCAGGTGCGCGACGCCGCCGACAACATCGTCTCGGCCAGCCAGCAGATCCGCGAAGGCGCGGGCGACATGTCGGTGCGCACTGAGAGCGCCGCCGCCAGCCTGCAGCAGACGACATCGTCGATGACCGAGATTTCAGGCACGGTGGCGCGCACGGCCGAGGTGGCCGGCCAGGCCAAGGCGCTGGCGCACGAGAACGCCGAGGTCGCGGGCCAGGGCGGCCAGATCATCGGCAACATGGTCCTGACGATGACCGAGATCAATGCCAGCTCGAAGAAGATCGCCGACATCATCGGCGTCATCGACGGCATTGCCTTCCAGACCAACATCCTGGCGCTGAACGCTGCCGTGGAAGCGGCGCGCGCCGGCGAGCAGGGGCGCGGTTTCGCGGTCGTCGCCAGCGAGGTGCGCAGCCTGGCGCAGCGCACGTCGACGGCGGCACGCGAGATCAAGACGCTCATCGGCGACAGCGTGGTCAAGGTCGAGCACGGCACCGCCGTGGTCCACCGGGCGGGCGACACGATGTCGCAGATCGTCGCCAATGCGGAACGCATCCGCGCGTCGCTGGACCAGATCTCCGGCGGGGCGCGCGCGCAGCACGACGATCTCGACAGGATCGGCACGTCGGTGCGCACGCTGGACGACTCGACGCAGCAGAACGCTGCGCTGTCGGAACAGACCGCCGCCGCGGCCGAGTCGCTGAGCGTGCAGGCGGTGGGGCTGGTCGAGCGCGTGGCGCATTTCCGCCTGCCTGCCACCGCCTGAAGCGCGCGGCTGGGGGTCGCCCCCGGGGTGCGGCGGCGTGGTCTTGGATCAGAATGCCGCGGTCGCGCGCCCGCCGGGCTGCGCCCACCCGCTGGGAGTCCCATGAACGGCCAGATGATGCAGCTGCCGCTGCTGATTTCTTCCCTGATCGTCCACGCCGAGCGCCACCACGGCGACCGTGAAGTCGTCTCGCGCCGCGTCGAGGGCGACATCCACCGCACCACCTACCGCGAGATCGCCTCGCGCTCGCGCCGCATGGCCAAGGCGCTGGCGGCGCTGGGGGTGGGTGACGGCGACCGCGTCGCCACGCTGGCCTGGAACGGCTACCGCCACATGGAGCTGTATTACGCCGTGAGCGGCTCCGGCGCCGTGCTGCACACGCTGAACCCGCGCCTGCACCCCGACCAGGTGGTCTACATCGCCGACCACGCCGAGGACCAGGTGCTGTTCTTCGACCTCACCTTCCTGCCGCTGGTGCAGGCCGTGGCCGGGCGCACGAAGACGGTGAAGCACTGGGTGGCGATGACCGATCGAGCCCACATGCCTGCCGACCCCAAGGTGCCCGGGCTGCTGTGCTACGAGGACCTCATCGCCGGCCAGGATGACCGCTACGACTGGCCCAGCTTCGACGAGAACCGCGCCAGTTCGCTGTGCTACACCAGCGGCACCACGGGCAACCCCAAGGGCGTGCTGTACAGCCACCGCAGCACGCTGCTGCACACCTTCGCCATCGCCCTGCCCGACTCGCTGAACCTCTCGGCGACCGACAGCGTGCTGCCGGTGGTACCGATGTTCCACGTCAACGCCTGGGGCCTGCCCTATGCGGCCTGCATGACCGGCGCCAAGCTGGTTTTTCCGGGGCCGGGGCTGGACGGCAAGAGCCTGTACGAGCTCTTCGAATATGAGCAGGTCACGGTCTCGGCCGGCGTGCCCACGGTGTGGCAGGCGCTGCTGGCGCATGTGGAAGCGAACGGGCTGAAGTTCAGCAGCATGCGCCGCACCGTCATCGGCGGCTCGGCCTGCCCGCCGGCGATGATGCGCAAGTTCGGCGACGAGTACGACGTCAAGGTGCTGCACGCCTGGGGCATGACCGAGATGAGCCCGGTGGGCACCGTGGGCACCTTCAAGCCGCAGCACCTGGGCCTGGATGCCGAGCAGCGCTACGCCGTGATGGCCAAGCAGGGCCGCGCCGTCTATGGCGTTGACATGAAGATCGTCGACGCCAACGGCGCCGAACTGCCCTGGGGCGGCGAGACCTCGGGCGACCTGCTGGTGCGCGGGCCCTGGATCGTCAGCCAATACTTC
>CAIWPS010000249.1 GCA_903914615.1 uncultured beta proteobacterium
AGCTCTCGCGCTGCCGCGTCTTCCCGCTCGGCGCGCTCACGCGCGGCCTCGCGGGCCAGGCGCTGACCGAGATGGCCGAGCTCACCGAGGCCGGCTGCGTCGGCTTCGCGCAGGCCGATGTTGCGGTCAGCGACACGCTGGTGCTGATGCGTGCGCTGCAGTACGCCGCCACCTTCGGCTACACGGTGTGGCTGCGTCCGCAGGACGCCTACCTCGGCCATGGCCTGGCCGCGCAGGGCGCCGTGGCGACGCGACTGGGCCTGGCCGGCGTGCCGGTGCTGGCCGAGACCATTGCGCTGCACACCATCTTCGAGCTCGTGCGCGCCACCGGCGCACGCGTGCACCTGTGCCGGCTGAGCAGTGCCGCCGGCGTCGAGCTGCTGCGCGCCGCCAAGGCCCGGGGCCTGCCGGTGACGGCCGACGTCAGCATCAACTCGCTGCACCTCACCGACATCGACATCGGCTACTTCAACCCCGACATGCGGCTGACGCCACCGCTGCGCCAGGGCGCCGATCGCAGCGCGCTGCGCGCGGCGCTGGCCGACGGCACGCTGGACGCGCTGGTCTCCGACCACAACCCGGTCGCCGACGACATGAAGCACCTGCCCTTCGGCGAGGCCGAGCCCGGCGCCACGGGGCTCGAACTGCTGCTCAGCCTGGCGCTGCGCTGGGGTGCCGACGAAGGCCTGGGCATGTCGGCGGCCCTGGCGCGCGTCACCCAGTTCCCGGTGCACGTGCTCGGCGACGCGCTGGGATCGCTCGCCAGCAGTGCCGGGCGGCTGGTCGAAGGCGGTGTCGCCGACGTCTGCATCTTCGACCCCGCCGACGAATGGGTGGTCACGCCGGAGATGCTGGCCAGCCAGGGCAAGCACACGCCTTTCTCGTATGCCGCCACCGGCATGGCGCTGCCGGGCCGCGTGCGCGCCACGCTGGTGGCCGGCACGCTGGCCTTCGAAGCCGCCGGCCGCTGATGCGATCTGCCGTGGCGCTGTGGCGCCTGCTGCGCGCGGTGGCGCATGTGCTGCACGGCATGGTGGTGATGCGGCGCTTTCCGAAACTCGACGCCGCCGGCCGCCACGGGTGCATCCGCTGGTGGTCGGTGGGGCTGCTGAAGTCGGTGGGCATGGCGATTGAAGTGAGTGGCACGGCGCGGCCGGGGGCGACGCTGATGGTGGCCAACCACGTCTCGTGGATCGACATCGCCGCCATCCATGCCGCGGCGCCGCACGCGCGCTTCGTCAGCAAGGCCGACGTGCTGGCCTGGCCGCTGCTGGGCTGGCTCATCCGCGGCGCCGGCACGCTGTTCATCGAGCGCGAGAGCAAGCGCGACGCCCTGCGTGTGGTGCACGCCATGGCCGCGGCGCTGCAGGCCGGCGACACGGTGGCCGTGTTCCCCGAAGGCACCACCGGCGCCGGCCCGGAACTGCTGCCCTTCCACGCCAACCTGCTGCAGGCCGCTGTGGCCACCGGCACGCCCATCCAGCCCGTGGTGCTGCGCTATGCCGACCGCGGCGCGGCCTTCAGCGACGCCGTGGTCTTCCTGGGCGAAACGACGCTGCTGCAGAGCATCTGGCGCGTGGTCTCGGGGCGCGACCTGTGCGCGCATGTGCAGATCCTGCCGCCGGTGGGCACGCGCCACGCCGACCGCCGTGCCCTGGCCGCCCACCTGCGCGAGCTGATGGCCGAGAGCCTGGCGCCATGATGCTGCTGGCCTGCGACGACGAAGCCGCGCTGGCAGCCAAGCTCGCCACGGCGCTGGGCTGCGGGCTGCAGATCATCGGCCGCCACGGCTTCCCCGACGGCGAGACGCGGCTGCGCCTGCCGCCCGCCTGCCCGCCGCACACGCTGCTGCTGCGCGGCCTGCAGCAGCCCAACGGCAAGCTGACCGAGCTGCTGCTGGCCGCCGCCGGCGCGCGCGAGCTGGGTGCCGAGCGGCTGACGCTGATCTGCCCCTACCTGGCCTACATGCGCCAGGACATGGCGTTCACGCCCGGCGAGGTGGTGAGCCAGCGCCACCTCGGCCGCCTGCTGGCGGCGCATTTCGACGCCGTGATCACGGTCGACCCGCACCTGCACCGCGTGGCGACGATGGACGAGGTGGTGCCGGGCCGGCGCGGCGTCGCCCTGACCGCCGCGCCGCTGCTGGGCGCGCACGTGGCGCGGGCCGTGCCCGGGGCCCTGCTGCTGGCGCCTGACGAGGAGGCCGGCAACTGGGTGCGCGCCGCCGCGCTTCCGCTGGGCCTGGACCACGCGGTGTGCCACAAGATGCGTCATGGCGATCGCGAGGTCGATGTCGCGCTGCCGGCCATCGACGTGGCGGGCCGCGCGGTGGTTCTGCTCGACGACGTCGCCAGCACCGGCCGCACGCTGGCCGCCGCGGCTCGCGGTGCGCTGGCCGGCGGTGCGGCCAGCGTCGATGTGGCAGTCACGCATGCCCTCTTCGTCGGCGACGCACTGGCCCAGGTGCATGCTGCCGGCGTGCGCCAGGTGTGGAGCAGCGACTGCGTGCCGCACCCCACCAATGCCGTCAGCGTGGTGCCTCTGCTGGCCGCAGCGGTGGCGGGCTTGCCCGACTCGAAACCGCGATGGCGGGGATGAATTCGTGCGGCGGCCTTGGCCCGGCTCGATGCAAGTAACGAGAGTCCGCAACGGGCCGACTGCAGCCGACGAAGCCCCTCCCCTCGACGGCACTTCCGAGTGAACCTCAGTGCCCGCCTCCGAAGTAGTCCTTGACCGTGTCGGCGGCCACGGTCTGCAGGAAGGTGGCCAGTTCAGGGTCGAGACCGGCCGTGTACTTCACGCCCAGCATGAATAGGCTGCACAGTGCGGCCAGGCGGTGCAGGGGTTCAGGGCCGGCATCGGGGTCTCCTTGCTGGATGTGTTCGTTGGCCTGCGGATTCTCATCGCGCGTCCGGGCGCGAGATCGCCCACAGACCGGCGAAGGTGAGCAGGCCGTTCAGCAGCAGCAGTTCCAGCCCGATCTGCCAGCCGCCGAACAGGCGCTGCTGCTGCGCGTCGATCAGCCAGCACAGCGCCGGCGCGGCCAGCGCGACGGCCATCACGCCACCGCCACGCAACCGACGCCGCGTCAGCACGCCGAAGCCGAACAGGCCCAGCAGCGGGCCGTAGGTGTAGGTGGCGATCTTCAGGGTGAGGCCGATCATGCTCGGGTCGTCCAGCGCCTTGAAGCCCAGCACCAGCAGCATGAAGAGCACCGAGTAGCCGGCGTGGATGCAGCGGCGGATGCGCGTGCGCGCGGCGCCGTCCAGGTCGGCTCGCAGCGGCAGCCGCAGCAGGTCGATGCAGGTGCTGGACGTCAGCGCCGTCAAGGCGCCGTCGGCGCTGGGGAAGAGCGCCGACACCAGCGCCATGACGAACAGCACCTGCACCGCCACCGGCAGGTGGCCCAGCACGACGGCTGGGAAGAGGCGGTCGCCGGCCACGTGCAGGTCCACCGTGGGGGCGTAAAGCGCCAGCAGCCCGCCCAGGTAGAGGAAGACCGAGACGACGACCAGCATCACCACCGCCAGCACCAGCAGGTTCTTCTGCGCGTCGGCCAGGCGGCGCACCGACAGGCTCTTCTGCATCATCTCCTGGTCCATGCCGGTCATGGCAACGGCGATGAACACGCCGGCAATGATCTGCTTGGGAAACCAGCGCGCCGACAGCGGGTCGGTGCCGAACACGGTGGCCAGGCCGCGGGCCTGCATCTGCGCCAGCCCTTCCAGCGGCGACAGCCCCAGGCGCTGCAGCAGGAAGGCGGTGCAGACGAGCAGGCCCAGCAGCATGCCGGCGGTCTGCAGCGTGTCGGTGTAGACGATGGTGCGCACGCCGCCTTCGACGGTGTAGAGCAGGATCATCAGCAGGATCACCGCCGCGGTGAGCCAGAAGGGCACGCCCCAGGCCGCCAGGATCATGTCCTGCAGCACCGCCACCACCAGGTACAGCCGCGCCGTCGCGCCCAGCGTGCGCGAGGCGACGAAGGCCAGGGCCCCGGTGCGCCCGGCCTGCGCGCCCAGGCGCTGGTCGAGGTAGCCGTAGATCGAACTCAGCCCCATGCGGTGGTACAGCGGCAGCAGCACGCAGGCGATGAGCCCATAGCCCAGCACCTGGCCGAGGACGACCTGCAGGTAGCCGAACTGCGTCAGCGACACCGCGCCGGGCACGCTGACGAAGGTCACGCCCGACAGCGAAGTGCCGATCATGCCGAAGGCCACCAGCCACCACGGGCTCGTGCGGCTGCCGACGAAGAAGGCCGCGTCGTCGGCGCGGCGCGAGGTCCACCACGCCACGCCCAGCAGCAGCGCGAAGTAGCCGAGGACGAAGGCCAGCAGCAGGCCCGCGGTCATCGGTGCGCGCCAGGCCGCCCCAAGCGCACCTGCGCCCCCTCGGGGGGCCGCGAACGAAGTGAGCCTGGGGGCGTCACTTCAGTTTCAGGACGAGGCCGATGATCATCATCAGCACGCTGAGCACCACCGAGCTCGCCAGCGGCACATACCAGTCGCGGCCGCCGATGCGGAAGCGGAAGTCGCCCGGCAGCTTGCCCAGGCCGATGCGGCGCAGCCAGCCCTGCAGGCCGTTGAAGACCAGGCAGGCGAGCAGGAAGACGAGCAGCCAGCGCATGCGGCTCTACAGCGTGTGGCTGCGGTCGCCGGCGGCAAAGCCCAGCGCGTCGAGCTGCAGGCCTCGGGCCAGGCCGACGGCCTTGAAGAGCTCGCCCATCTCGTGTTCCGCCAGCAGCTTCTGCGCCGCCGCCGTGGTGCGCAGGTCGGCACCTTCCAGCAGCTGCAGCAGGCCGCAGTTCATCAGGAAGCGCGCCTGGCTGGTGTATCCCAGCACGGTGAGCCCGGCGTCCTGCGCGGCCAGCGCGATGGCGCTGAAGTTGACATGCGCGGTGATGTCCTTCTCGCCCACGTCGGCCAGCGGTTCGGCATCGGCGCGGTGGGCGCGGTGGCACATCAGCGTGCCGCCGCTGCGCTGCGGGTGGTAATACTCGGCCTCTGGGAAGCCGTAGTCGATGAAGAAGGCGGCGCCGCGCTGCAGCCGTTCGGCCAGCGAGCGGATGAAGGCCTCGGCCTGCGGGTGGATCTCGGTCACCGTGCCGGGCACGAAGGCGTGGTCGCCGGGCGGGCGCAGCGCGGTGGGGCGATCGGACCAGGCGTAGCCTTCACCTTCGTCGGCCACCACGCCGCGTTCGAACCAGTCGCGGCCGTCCCAGTGCAGCAGCTGCACCGGCATCGCGTCGAGCACCTCGTTGCCGACGACCACGCCGTGCATCGACGCAGGCCAGGCATCGAGCCAGCGCACGCGCTCGCCGAAGGCGGCCAGCCGCCGGGCCTGGCGCTCGCGCAGCGTGCCCGAGAGGTCGATGATCGAGTAGCACCGAACGCGGCCGCCCAAGGCTTGCAGCAGCTGTTCGGCCAGCGCGCCGGAACCGGCGCCGAACTCGAACACCTCGTCGGCCTGCGCGGCATCCAGCGCCTGTGCCACCTGGCGCGCCAGCGCGCGACCGAACAGCGGCGAGAGCTCGGGCGCGGTGACGAAGTCGCTGCCGCAAGCCGGCATGGTGCCGAACTGGCGGCTGCCGCGGGCGTAGTAGCCCAGGCCGGGCTCGTAGAGCGCTGCGGCCATGAAGCGGTCGAAGGGCAGCCAGCCGCCCGCGGCCGTGATGGCCGCGTGCAGGCGTGAGGAGAGGCGCGCCGATAAACTCTCGCCCGCGGTCGGATGCATCGGCGGCATTGTAGGAAGCATGGATTCACGACCTGTCGCACTCGTCACCGGCGGCGCCCAGCGCATCGGCCGCGCCATTGCGCTGGAACTGGCGGCCGCCGGCTGGGCGGTCGCAGTGCACTACCGCGGCAGCGCCGAGCAGGCCGACGAGACGGTGGCGATGGTGCGCAGCGCAGGCGGCAGCGCACGGTGCTTCCCCGCCGACCTGGCCGACGAAGCCCAGTGCGAAGCGCTGCTGCCTGCCGTGCGCGCGGCCTGCGCTCGCGTCGATGCGGTCGTCAACAACGCCTCGCTCTTCGAGTACGACGACGTCGCCAGCTTCGGCTACGCGGCGATGGAAGCGCACTGGCGCGCCAACACCGGCCCGGCCATCGTGCTGGCGCGCGCGCTGGCCCGTGCGGGCGGCGGCGTCGTCGTCAACCTGCTCGACCAGAAGCTCTGGAACCCCAACCCCGACTACCTTTCGTACACGCTCTCCAAGGCCGCGCTGGAAGCGGCGACCACGCTGCTGGCCCAGGCGCTGGCACCCGGCGTGCGCGTGTGCGGCGTGGCCCCCGGCGTCACCCTGCTGTCGGGCGAAATGAGCGGCAGCGAGTTCAACGCCGCGCACCGCATGACGCCACTGCAGCGCAGTTCCACGCCGCAGGACGTGGCGCGGGCCGTGCGCTTCCTGATCGAATCACCCGCCATCACCGGCACCACCCTGCTGGTCGATGGTGGCCAGCACCTGCAGCCGCAGGCCCGGGACGTCATGTTCCTGGCCCGCGGCGATCGAGAACCCCATGCAAAGCTTCCTTGACCATCCCCGGCTCGCGCCCTGCCGCCGCCTCTTCCTGCAGGACTACGAGGTGTGGATCAACATCGGCGTGCACGACTTCGAGAAGAAGGGCGAGCAGCGCGTGGTCATCAACGTCGACCTCTACGTGCCGCTGGCGCTGTCCACGCCCAAGGCCGACAAGCTCGACGAGGTGGTCGACTACGACTTCATCCGCCGCTCGATCATGGCGCGCGTCGCCCAGGGCCACATCCACCTGCAGGAGACCCTGGCCGACGACGTGCTGGCGCTGATGCTGGCCCACCCGCGCGTGCGCGCGGCCCGCGTGTCCACCGCCAAGCCCGACGTCTACCCCGATTGCGCCGCCGTCGGCGTCGAGGTGTTCGGCATCAAGGACCCGGCATGAACGCACCGAACGAACTCGACTTCGCGGCCCACCGCAAGGCGCAGCTGAAGGCCGAGCACGAGACGCACAAGCTGAGCAAGCGGCTGCACCGCCAGGTCGGCCAGGCGATCGCCGACTTCAACATGATCGAGGCCGGCGACAAGGTGATGGTCTGCGTCTCCGGCGGCAAGGACAGCTACGCGCTGCTGGACATCCTGGTCTCGCTGCGCGAACGCGCGCCGATCGGCTTCGACATCGTCGCCGTCAACCTCGACCAGAAGCAGCCCGGCTTTCCGGCCGAGGTGCTGCCGGCCTACCTGAAGAGCCGCGGGGTGGCCTTCCACATCGAGAACCAGGACACCTACAGCATCGTCAAGCGCCTGGTGCCCGAGGGCCAGACGATGTGCAGCCTGTGCTCGCGGCTGCGCCGCGGCATCCTCTACCGCGTCGCGGGCGAGCTGGGCGCGACCAAGATCGCGCTCGGCCACCACCGCGACGACATCGTCGTCACGCTGCTGATGAACATGTTCTTCGGCGGCAAGCTGAAGGGCATGCCGCCCAAGCTGGCCAGCGACGACGGCCGCCACATCGTCATCCGTCCGCTGGCCTACGTGGCCGAGACCGACCTCGAACGCTGGGCCTTGCACCGCCAGTTCCCCATCATCCCGTGCACGCTGTGCGGCAGCCAGGACCACCTGCAGCGCGTGCAGGTCAAGCAGATGCTGCGCGACTGGGAACGCCAGTACCCTGGCCGCAGCGACAACATGCTGCATGCGATGGCCCACGTCGTGCCCAGCCACCTTCTGGACCGGAACCTGCACCCCTTCGCGACGCTCCAAGCCACGGGCGTGACCGACGCCGCAGGCGATGTCGCCTTCGACGACGAGCCCTGCGCCCCGCCCGCCGCCACCGTGCGGCTGCACCGTGCGCCGCCGCTGCAGGAGGACTGAGCATGAAGACCGCGACCGCCACCCTGGCGCTGGCCCTGGCTGCCCTGCTGGCCGGGTGCGCCTCGCTGCGCGCCGTGCAGTGCGAGGTCGCCACGTACGGCGACTGGCCGGCCGCCCGCGCCCCGGGCACCTACGCCTTCGAGCGCCTGCCTTCGCAGCAGGCGCGTGCCGCCGACAGCGAACTTCTCGAAGCCAGTGCGCGGCCGGCACTCGAGAAGGCCGGCTTCAGGCCCGCCGCTACTGGCCAGGAGCCCGACGTGCTGGTGCAGGTGGGTGCGCGCGACAACGTCGTCGCGGTGCAGCCCTGGGACGACCCGCTGTGGTGGCGTGGCGGCTTCGGCGGCTGGCGCTACGGGCCCTGGGGCTCGCCCCGCTGGGGCGCCGCCCTGCGCTACGAGGTGCCGCGCTACGAACGCCAAGTGGCCCTGCTGATCCGCGACCGCACCAGCGGCAAGCCGCTGTTCGAGGCCCGCGCCAGCAGCGAAAGCGGGCGCAGCGACCGCCAGTTGCTGGCCGCGCTGTTCACCGCGGCCCTGGTGGACTTTCCGCACCTGGGCGTGAATCCGCGCCAGGTGGATGTGGTTCCGATGAACTACTCCAGCCTATGCTTGCGCAAAGGATGGAGTTTCACGGGGACGAAAGACACCCCCGTCTAGGCGCGGTTCCCGGCCTGTTTGATTCACTTCGAGGGCATACCGCAGCACGACTCGTGCTGAAGCGACGTCTC
>CAIWPS010000250.1 GCA_903914615.1 uncultured beta proteobacterium
AGCGCAGCTCGGTGGCGATGTCCACGGAATCGGTCATGGCTCAGAGAGAAATAGCCCCGAGCCCGAAGGCCCGGGGCAAAGCGCGCGAGCGGCTCAGGAAGGAGGACCGCACCGGATAGGCCGGCGCCAGTTCGCGCGGAGACAACTGCATGGGTCAGGCGGCTTTGCGAGCCTCGGCGGGGGCCTCGAATCGAACGAGCCGCCTTACGAGATTTCGAACCTCCCCGCGGTGGCGCGCCTCAGATGCCTTAAGAGCGTCGGCCAGGAGCCCCAGGGTGAGCGCTTCGGCTTGAATGCCGCACCCACCGCACACGGCGGCGTCTGTGGTCTGGGCCTTGTGCAGCTTCTGGCCAGCCGCTTCGGACATGCCGCAGAAGTCGCACGCGTGAACGGTCTTGCCGTCGGATGTGAAGAGCTTCATGGGCTAGGCCGCCTCTTGCTGCGACTCGCGCCCCTGGAAATACGACACCAGCGGCTGGATCGTGGCGACGCCAGGGTTGTCGCGGTCGCCGTACACGATCTTGCGGGGAAGGCTCTTCGCCACCCCAGCTTCGACCGCGATCGGCTCCCAGGCGGCGGGTCCGACCTCTTTCAGCTTTCGCTTGAGGTAATCGATGATGGGTTCCATAGGCACGCACTCTAGCCCATATTTGGGACGCCATCAAGCCCATTTTTGGGAATTCGGGTTAGGCATGCTCCCGCATATGGGAGATTCAGTCCGCAAAGTGCTGGCAGAGAACCTGGTGCGCCTCATGGAAGGCGAGGGTTTGACGATCAAGCAGCTCCACGCGAAATGTCCGGCCGTCAGCACCGGCACGATCGACCGCGTGCGCCGCGAGGCGGTTGGCCTGAGCGTGGACAACCTGGCTGCGCTCGCCGCTGCGTTCGATCTTCAGCCGTCACAGCTGCTGACCCCTGGCCTCAAGGCCGCGGAGACGGTCGACGAAAAGCTCTCGCGACTGGTGGACGAGAAGCTCAGTCAGCGCTTGAGTATCTTGCCCCGCGAGGGGCCACCGAGCAATGTCGCCGGCATCGGCGCAAGCCCACTTGGCGCCATCCGTCAGCGGACACAACTAGCAGGTGGCCGCATTCGCGGCACAAAGGGCCACGAAGCGGCGAAGACCTCGCCATCAACAACCAAGAAGCCAGGGAAGTAGAGCGATGTCGTACCAGCTCATCGAAGATCACATCAGCCAAGACACGCAGCAGGCCTTTGAGCAGATTGCTGAGGCAGCGCGCTCCGGCGAAGTCATTGGCGGCGCGTTCGTGCTGATCCTGCGCAAGCGTCGGTTCCTGGTCAACCTGTGCGGCGCCGGGGCCAAAGACCCGGTGTTCACCCGCGGCGCCCTTCTCAGCCTGGACGACCAGCTGCGCAACCTGGTGCGTCGTCACGCGGATTCAAGCACGTCGCTATGAGTCGAGCCACGCATTACTTGGCCTTCGCTGCCATCGCGTGCGCGGTGGCCTCCGGCGCAGCGGCGCAGAAGTTCAGGCCCGAGACATTCGTGAAAACGAATGACGGCGCCTCGGCCTGTAGCTCCAAGGCGGTCCTCACCGAGCTTATGGAGCACATCAAAGCCGGCGAAAAGACAAAGGCGGAGGGCATGTTCTGGGGCCGCAAGTGCGTTGCCCTGGATGCCGGCCTGCGGTTCAAGGTCCTGCACGTTGAGGACCAGTTCGTAGAGATGGTCGGAGACGCATCAGGATCGAGGGACGGCGTCTGGACTATCGCGCCCTTCTTGTCCGCATCGCCGTAGCGATCCTGGCCCAGGCCAGCTGAAGCCGCCCACAAGGCGGCTTTTTCGTGCCCGGCCCGGGCGCGGAAAAGATTTCCGCACGATTTCCCATATTTGGGTTGACGCGTCCCACTTATGGGTTTAGAGTTGCACCCAAGCGCTGAGTGTTTCAGCGCGATGGGAGCAGCAGATGCGCTACGAAATCTTCCCCACCTACGCCGCGGCCCTGGCTCGTGTCGAGCTGTTGAAGCTCGCCGGCCGCTGCGCCTACGCGCTGACCCTGCGCGCCGACT
>CAIWPS010000251.1 GCA_903914615.1 uncultured beta proteobacterium
GCGCTCATCAACACCTACCGCGGTGCCCGGCAGGTCGACCGCAAGTACGTCGAGGCGGCGCAGATGCTGGGCGCCGGCCACCTGCGCACGATGACGCAGGTGCTGCTGCCGGCGGCGGTGCCCTCCATCGTGGCCGGGCTGCGCGTCTCGGCGGGGCTGGGCTGGCAGTCGCTGGTGGGTGCGGAGCTGATCGTCGCCTCCAGCGGCGTGGGCTACCTCATGGTCAAGGGCCAGGCGTCCATCAGCACGGCGACGGTGATGAGCGGCATGGTCGCCATCGGCGCGGTCGGCGTGCTCATCGACCTGGCGCTGCGCCGCCTGCAGCGGCTCATCGAAATCCGGCGCGGCCTGTAGCGCCACCCCACCTGAAAGCCAGCCCTTGGCCACCATCCAGTTCGCCGACGTCGAGCGCGTGTTCCACCAGAACGGCAAGGCCTTCGTCGCGCTGAAGGACCTCAACCTGGTGGTGCAGGACCGCGAGTTCGTGGCCATCGTCGGCCCCTCGGGTTGCGGCAAGACCACCTGCATGCGCATGGCCGCAGGGCTGGAACACCCCAGCGGCGGCAGCGTGAAGGTCGACGACGTGGTGGTGACGCAGCCCGGGCCGGACCGCGCCGTGGTGTTCCAGGCCTTTGCGCTCTTTCCGTGGAAGACGGTGTGGAAGAACATCGAGTTCGGCCTCGTCTCGCTGGGCGTGGACGCCGCCGAGCGCCGGCGCCGCATCGAGCACTACATCGGCCTCATGGGCCTGGCCGGCTACGAGCAGGCCTACCCGCACCAGCTCTCGGGCGGCATGCAGCAGCGCGTGGCCATCGCCCGCGCCTACGTGCTGGACCCCAAGGTGCTGCTGATGGACGAGCCCTTCGGCGCGCTGGACGCGCAGACGCGCGTCGTCATGCAGGAAGAGCTGGTGCGCCTGGCGCGCCGCCACCCGCGCACCGTGCTCTTCATCACCCACGCGGTGGAGGAGGCCGTGTACCTGGCCGACCGCATCGTGGTGATGACGGGCCGGCCCGGGACCATCCGCGAAATCATCGACGTCAAGACCCTCCGCGCCGCCGAGCAATGGGACCGCCACGCCCGCATCGAGGACGTGATGGACGAGCCCAGCTTCGTGCACCTGCGCTCGCACGTCTGGAAGCTGCTGCGCGGCGCCGAGGGCGGCGCCGACCTGCACTGAGACCTGCACCACCCCCGCCCACCACAAGCAAGAAGGAGACAGACCATGAAGACGCTCAAGCCCGCCCTGGCCGCACTGGCCGCCACCCTGCTGGCGCTGCCGCTGGCACGCGCCCAGCCGCTGGAGGAGATCAAGGTCAGCTACCAGCCCGCGCTGTACTGGGCGCTGCCCTTCTTCGTCGCGACGGAGAAGAACTGGTGGGCCGATCTGGGCCTGAAGCCCGTGTTCAGCACCTTCCCCGCGGGCGTGCCGCAGATCGCCGCCGTGGCCAGCAAGAGCTGGGACGTGGGCGGCACGGGCTCGGTGCCCGCGGTGCTGGGCCATGTGCGATTCGGCATCAAGACCATCGGCCTGAGCAACGACGAATCGGCGGGCAATGCGCTGCTGGCGCGCAAGGAGGTGGCCGACAGGATCGC
The DNA here is from genome assembly GCA_903914615.1 of uncultured beta proteobacterium. Lineage (GTDB taxonomy): Bacteria > Pseudomonadota > Gammaproteobacteria > Burkholderiales > Burkholderiaceae_C > Rubrivivax. The sequence goes on from CAIWPS010000251.1 coordinate 1,597, forward strand.
CCGCGACCCGGGCAGCATCAAGGGCCAGACCATCCTGCTCACCTCCAACAGCACCGGCGACTACGCGGTGCAGTCCTGCCTGAAGAAGTGGGGCATCGCCAAGAGCGACGTCGTGATCAAGAACATGGGCCAGGCCGAGATCGTCTCGGCCGTGTCCAGCAACAACGCCGACCTCGCCGGCCTGTGGGCGCCCAACATCTACACGCTGGAGGAGAAGGCCGGCGCGCGCGTCATCTGCTCGGGCAAGGACGGTGGCGCCATCGTGCCGGGGGCGCTGATCGCGCGCGGCGAGTACGCCGAGCAGAACCCGCAGAACGTGGCCAAGTTCCTCGCCGTGTACCTGCGCGCCTGGAGCTGGATGAACGCCAACCGGCCGGCGGCCATCGAGATGATGAGGAAGTTCTACGCCCAGGGCGGCGTCAGCATCAGCGACGCGTCGATGAAGAAGGAGTTCGACACCCGGCCCACCTTCGACCTGGCGCAGCAGCTGGCGCGCATGGACCGCAGCCGCGGCAATTCGGACATGGACAGCTGGTTCAGCCAGATCGCCGTGTTCATGCGCGGCACCGGCGCCATCCAGTCGGTGCCGCTGGCCAGCGACTTCGTCACCGACAGCTTCATGAAGCGCGTGCAGGCCGACCCCAAGCTGCGCGAATTCGCCAACAACACGAAATGAGCCAGGAGCGCCCTCCATGCCCACCACCTACCTGAAGCAGGCGGCCAAGACGCCCGAGACCGAGACCGCCACGGCCCAGGCGGTGGTGACGGACATGCTGGCGCGCATCGGCGAGGAGGGCGAAGCCGCGGTGCGAGCCTACGCCAGCCAGCTCGACCAGTGGCAGGGCGAGATCGTGCTGGGCGCGGCCGAGATCGCCGCGCGGGCGGCCGAGGTGCCGGCCCCCGTGCGGCGCGACATCGACTTCGCCATCGACCAGGTCAGCGCCTTCGCCCACGCGCAGCGCGAGTCGCTGCGCGAATTCTCGGTCGGCCTGCACCCCGGCGTCACAGCCGGCCAGCGCGTGCTGCCGGTGAACGTGGCGGGGTGCTATGCGCCGGCGGGGCGCTATGCCCACATCGCCTCGGCCTACATGGGCGTGGCCACGGCCAAGGCGGCGGGGGTGAAGACCATCATCGCCTGCTCGGGGCCCTTCCGCGGCGGGCCCATGCACCCCTACCTGCTCTACGCATTCCAGCGCGCCGGCGCCGACGTCATCATGACGCTGGGCGGCGTGCAGGCCATCGCCAGCATGGCCTACGGGCTGTTCACAGGCAAGCCCGCGGACGTCATCGTCGGCCCGGGCAACAAGTTCGTCGCCGAGGCCAAGCGCGCCCTCTTCGGCAAGGTCGGCATCGACGTCTTCGCCGGCCCCTCGGAAGTGGCCGTGATCGCCGACGACAGCGCCGACGCCGAAATCGTCGCCAGCGACCTCGTCGGCCAGGCCGAGCACGGCCACGAGTCGCCGGCCTGGCTGTTCACGACCAGCCGGCCGCTGGCCGAGCGGGTGATGCAGCAGGTGCCCGAACTCATCGCCCGGCTGCCGCCGACCGCCCGCGACGCTGCTGCCTGCGCCTGGCGCGACTACGGCGAGGTGATGCTGTGCGACACGCGCGAGGACGTCGTCGCCATTTCCGACCGCTACGCCAGCGAGCACCTGGAGGTGCACGCACGCGACCTCGAATGGTGGCTGGCGAAGCTCAGCTGCTACGGCTCGCTCTTCCTCGGCGAGGAAACCACGGTAGCCTACGGCGACAAGGCCAGCGGGCCCAACCACGTGCTGCCGACCAAGGGCGCGGCGCGCTACTCCGGCGGCCTGTCGGTGCACAAGTTCATGAAGACGCTGACCTGGCAGCGCATGACGCGCGAGGCGGCGCGCGACATCGGCGAGGTCACGGCGCGCATCTCGCGGCTGGAAGGCATGGAAGCCCACGCGCGCACCGCGGACGACCGGCTGGCCAAGTATTACCCCGGCCAGTCCTTCGAGCTCGGCGAGCCGGTGACCGTCTGATCGTGCGCCCGTGAAGCTCGCTGCGCTCTTCGACCTGGGCGGCCGCCACGCGGTGGTGACGGGCGGCAACTCCGGCATCGGCGAGGCGATGGCCCGCGCGCTGGGCCTGGCCGGCGCCCGCGTGCTGCTGGTGGCCCGGCGTGAAGGCGAACTGGCCGCCGCCGCCGCGCGCCTGGCTGCCGACGGCATCGACGCGCAGTGCCTGGCCGCCGACCTGACGCAGGCGGGCACGCTGAACGCGGTGGCGCAGGCCGCGCAGCGCCGCCTGGGCCAGGTCGACATCCTGGTCAACGCCGCCGGCGTGAACCTGCGCCAGCCCTTCGCGCAGGTCACGCCCGAGTCGTGGCAGGCGCAGATCGCGCTGCATCTCTCGGCGCCGTTCTTCCTCACGCAGGCCCTGGCCCCGGCGATGGCCGCGCGCGGCTGGGGCCGCATCATCAACATCGCCTCGCTGCAGAGCTTTCGCGCCTTCGCGAACAGCGCGCCCTACGGCGCGGCCAAGGGCGGCGTGGTGCAGCTCACGCGCGCCATCGCGCAGGAATGGTCGGCGCGCGGCGTCACCTGCAACGCCATCGGCCCGGGCTTTTTTCCCACGCCGCTGACCGCCGCAGTCTTCGACGACGCCGAGCTGGCCGCGCGCCATGCGGCGCAGACCTGCGCCGGCCGCAACGGCCGCCTCGAAGACCTGCACGGCGCCACCGTCTTCCTGGCCAGCGAGGCCTCGGCCTACGTCAGCGGCCAGACGCTGATGGTGGATGGCGGCTACACGGCCCGATGAGCCGCCCTGGAGATCGCATGAAAGCCCTCGTCTACACCCGCCCCGGCGAAATGCAGCTGCTGGACCGCCCCATGCCCGAGCCCGCCGCGGGCGAGGTGGTGCTGAAGATCGAGGCCGTGGGCATCTGCGGCTCGGACATGCACGCCTGGCACGGCCACGACCCGCGCCGCCAGCCCGGCCTGGTGCTGGGGCACGAGTTCGTCGGCACCATCGCGCAGACCGCCGCGGCGGGCTTCGCCGCCGGCACGCGCTGGACGGGCAACCCGCTCATCACCTGCGGCACCTGCGAATACTGCGCACAGGGCCGCAACAACCTCTGCGCGAACCGCACCATGGTCGGCATGACGCGGCCCGGCGCCTATGCCGAGTTCATGAGCATCCCGGCCGCCAGCCTCGTCGCCATGCCGCAGGAGATGCCGGCCACCGTGGCGGCGCTCACCGAACCGGCGGCCACGGCCTGGCACGCCATCAATCTGTCGATGCGCGCGCTGGCGCGGCCGCTGCACGAATGCCGCGTGCTCGTCATCGGCGGCGGCGCCATCGGCATGCTGGCGGCGTTGCTGCTGCGTCATCTGGGCGTGCGCGGGCTGACGGTGACCGAGCTCAACCCGTTGCGGCGCCAGGCGCTGCAGCAGGCGGTGGCCTGCGAGGCCATCGACCCGCGTGCGCAGCCCCTGCCCGAGTCCGCCTTCGACCATGTCATGGATGCCGTGGGCAGCAAGGCCACGCGCGCGCAGGCCTTCGCCGCCGTCAAGCCCGGCGGCGTGATCATGCACGTGGGTCTGCAGGACTGGGCCAGCGAGATCGACATGCGCAGGCTCACGCTGGCCGAGATCACGCTGCTGGGCACCTACACCTACACGACGGCGGACCTGCGCGCCACCGTGGACGCCCTGCACCGCGGCGTGTTCGGCAACCTGGCCTGGGTCGAGGAACGGCCGCTGGCCGCCGGCGCGCAGGCCTTCGTCGACCTGGACCAGGGGCGCAGCGCGTCGGCCAAGATCGTGCTGCGGCC
>CAIWPS010000252.1 GCA_903914615.1 uncultured beta proteobacterium
CAGTCGTGAAGATCACCAACCGTGCCACCCATGCCGTGCAGCAAGGCACTGGGCCTTGGCTGCGCCTGCGCGAAGGCTTCAACACCGCGAGCGAAGCGCCGGCCGCTCTGGGCGTCGGCAAGTACACGACTCGCTCCGAGCTGCTGCGCCGCAAGCACACCGGCGTGCAGCCTGATCCCGACGCCGCCATGCTGGGCAAGTTCGCTGCCGGCCACGCCGCCGAAGCCGCGGCCCGGCCGCTGGCCGAGGCCATCGTCGAAGGCGAACTGTTCCCCACCACGATGAGCGCCATCGTCGACGGCTTGCCGCTGCTGGCCAGCTTAGACGGCCAGGAACTGATGTGCGAGGTCATCTGGGAAACCAAGCTGTGGAACGAGGAGCTGGCCGCCGCGGTGACAGCGGCCCACGACGGCAGCGCCCTGCCCGAGCACTACAAGGTGCAGATGGACCAGGAACTGCTGGTCAGCGGCGCCGACCGCTGCCTGTTTACCTGCACCGATGGCACGCCCGACCGTTTCGTCTTTTGCTGGTACGAAGCCAACCCCGAGCGCTTCGCGGCGCTGGTGGCCGGCTGGCGTCAGTTCAATGCCGACTTGGCCGCCTACGTCATCCCCGAGGCCGCCGAACCCGCGCCTGTCGGCAACGCACCCGAAACCCTGCCGGCGCTGCGCATTGAGATCACGGGCACCGTCACCGCCAGCAACCTGGCCGAGTTCAAGGCAACGGCCCTGGGCGCGATCCGCAGCGTCAACCGCGACCTGCAGACGGACCAGCACTTCGCAGACGCCGAGAAAGCCGTGAAATGGTGCGGCGAGGTCGAGAGCCGGCTGGAGGCTGCGAAGCAACACGCGCTGAGCCAGACGGCCAGCATCGACGCGCTGTTCCGCACCATCGACGAGATCAGCGCCGAGGCCCGCCGCGTCCGGCTGGACCTGGACAAACTGGTGGCGCGTCGCAAGACCGAGGTCAAGGAAGAAGCCGTCTCCCGAGCCCGCCAGGCGCTGGATTTGCACATCGGCGTGGTGAACGCCGAGATCGCACCGATGCGCCTGCAGCCGGTGCTGGTGGACTGGGCCGGCACGATCAAAGGCAGGCGGTCGATGGCCAGCATGCAAGACGCGCTGGACACAGCGCTGGCCGGCGCGAAGATCGCGGCCGACGCGCAGGGCCGCAGCATCCGGGCGAATTTGACCTCGTTCAACGACCTGGCGCTGGCCGACGACTTGGGTTTCCTGTTCCATGACTTGCACCAGCTGGTGCACAAGGCGGCCGACGACTTCGCGGCCGTGGTGCGGTCGCGCATCAGTGCGCACCGCGAGGCCGAGGCGGCGAAGGAGGCGAAGCGCAAGGCCGATGAGGCGGCGCGCATCGCGGCGGCCGAAGAAGCTGCGCGCGTGTCTGCATTGGCGCAGTGGCAAGCCAAACAAGCTGCCGAGGCCGAAGCGGCGCGCGTGCGAAACGCGGCCCTGGCCGCCGTCACAAAGTCCGACGCGCACTCCCCGCAACAGGTTTTGAAGGCAGAGCCGGCAACGGCCACCGCTACCGACCGCGGGGCCGTTGCCAATGCCAGCCC
>CAIWPS010000253.1 GCA_903914615.1 uncultured beta proteobacterium
AGGCGTTACTGCGTTGCGCCCGTCCGCGGTGACCCCGCGGCCGCCCGGCGCTTGCGCCGGGTGACGACTTCGTCGCCACGCCCCTTTGGGGCGTTTGGAAACCTTGTACTTCCTGCACACCTCCGGTGGCTATACGTCCTGAAACCCGCTGCGCGCCTAGCTCTCCTAGTTTGCGCACGCCTGCGGCTGCTACCCAGGAGGGGAGATGACACTCAAACAGCGCTACGACCCGGTGGTCTTCGACCGCAAGAACGTCTTCATGCAGCGGCTGGCGGACTTTGTCCGGCTCGGCTTCGCCCAATATGTAGTTGGAGAGGTCCGCGCTGACCGCGCGTGGGCCTTGGCGATGAAGTTCCGACGCCTCTACGAGGTGCATCTGCACCGGAATCAGAGGGCCAGACTGCGTGCGCACGGGGAGGCCTCCGCATACTGCCTCTGGTGGCAGCCGTATGCGGGCACGGTGGTGTTCGCCCTGCTGCTGACAAAGGGGCCGCATGCGGCGCGGCAGTTGGAGAAGGTCCGTGACGCGGCCGAGCGCGAGGGCCGTTTGGTCCTCGGCGACTACGAATTGGTGCAGCGGCCGCGGCCTGGACAGCAGCGAGCGGCGTGGACCTGGCGCCTCACCGAATTGGCCTACGAGGAGTGGCGTGCGCGCGTGCTGCAGGTGGTGCGCGGCGGCAACGACTTCACGGTGCAACAGCTCGTCGACGACCTGATGGCCACGCCGGGCTTTGCCGGCGTCAGGGAGCAGGTCAAGAAGCTGAAGGCCCTCTTCAAGAGCGAATGGAAGCGGCGCCGGGGGAACCAACCTGCGGTCGTGCTGCCCAGGCAGCGGTTCGTGCAGCGCCTGACCAATCGCGGGACTCTGCTGTCTTCCTTGGTAGCTGCCCAGCGCGACGGGGTGGGCGCCATGGCCCAGACCACCGCGCTTGGGTCCCCGGCTAGTCAGCTGCCTCTGGTCCCGGCAGCGTCAGTCCTGGGCTCCGTTTGTTAGTGGCCAACGGCGAGTCGGGGTATCCTCAGCTTGTGCGCTCGCCCTGCCCCAGAAGTGGTGCACAAAGGCGAGACACATCGGACCACTGGACTGACGTAAGTCGTTGATTTTATTGAGAATCGGTGGCGGCCCCGAGAACCTCCTCGTCTCCACCACACGTCTGCCTATGAAAACCGGCCTCCTGGCCGGTTTTTTCTTGGGCCGGACTTCCCGCGATTTCCTTGCTTGGCTGAGCCCGAAGTGTGCCATCTGGGCGCGGGACGCCCGTACTCGCCTGGGCTCCACCGCGGGTCTGTGGCCGACCAGGGTGAAGCCGGAGAGTCAGGCCGATATCAGCGTCAGAACCGGTAATTCAGGCCGACCCGGAATTGCCGAGGTTCACCGGGATGCACGGTGATGCCGTTGGCATTGGAGACCGGGGATGCCAGCGGCGCGCCACCGACGCTGTTGACGAGGTAGTTCTGCTCGTAGGCGATGTCGTAGAACTGCCGGTTGAAGACGTTCAGCACTTCGGCGCGCAAGGTCAGTGCCGGGTTCACCTTGTACTGGGCGATGAAATTGCTGGTGAGTGCCGACGGTGCCGGCGGCAGCGAGTTGTCCTGCACGATGGGGTAAGGCCCGATGTAACGGGTGGTCCAGCCCAGCGAAGTCCGTTCGTCGGGCTTGTAGGTCGCACCGAAGGTGAAGACCCTGGGTACCGCATTCGGGATGAAGTTGCCCGGTGAGCCGTTCGCGTTGGCATCGTCGTAGCGGGCGCGGACCCAGGACAGGTCGAGATCCAGCAGCAGGTTGCGGCTGTAGACGTAGTGGCTGTTCCATTCGAAGCCTACGCGTCTTGCGGCGCCGTTGGGCACGGTGCTGCCGATGTCGGAGTCGGCCACGTAGACAAGTTCGGAATCGCTGTGCAGCAACCACAGCGAGAGCGACTCTTGCAGGCCGGGGATGATCTCGCTGCGCAGGCCCAGCTCGAAACCTTGGCTGGACACCAGCGGCGGCACGCCCGAAACGGCCTGCGGCGGGCACAGCTTGTTGCCGGTCGCACCGCAGGTGTAGTTGGACGCGTTGTGCGGGTCGGCCGAGGTGGGGTCGTAGCGGTTGATGACGCCGCGTGCATCGTTGCTGTGCAGGCCCTTGCCCGCGTTGACGAAGAACTCGGTCTTCTCCCAGGGCCCGAAGATCAGCGACAGCTTGGGCATCACCTGGGTGGCCGAGGCAGTGCCGCTGTTCAGCCCGGGCGTGGTGGGCGTCACGTCGGTCTGGCGCATGTGGATGGTTTCCGTGCGCAGGCCGGCCAGGCCGCGCAGCCAGGGCGCCCACTGCGTCGAGTTCTGGATGTACAGACCCAGATCGGCTTGCCTGACCTGGTCGGCGCTGACGGTGTACTGCGTCACGCGGGCCACGGTATCCAGCAGCGACACATCGATGTTGTCGATGCGCAGCTGCGCGCCGGCCTCGGTCACGGAGTCACGGCCCAGCAGCAGGTGATTCCAGCCCTGCACGAGTTCTCCACCGACGATGTTGCGGTGCTCGAGCTGGGAGAACTGGTCGCTGTTGCGGGTGGCGCTCCCCAGGAAGGGAAAATTGGGCGGCGTGACCGTGGTGTCGTCGCCGGAGGGCGTGGCGGTGCTTGATCGGTCGAAGTCGAAGGTGAAGTCCGACCACAGTTGCAGGCTGTAGTGCTCGGCGTAAGCCGAAGCTCGCGTGTAGCCGCCTTCAGTGTGCCTGTGCCATTCACCACCCAGGATGACGCGCTGGGTATGGCCGCCGTCCGTCGGATCGACGGCACAAAAACGGCAGAGCATGCCGCTCTGGATCATCTCCAGTGGCACCTGGTCGGTCGAATCCCAGTGCGCGCTGTAGGCCTTGCCATTGACGGACCAGCCATTTTCGCGGTTGCCATCGCTGAGCTTGAGCACGCCGTTGATCTTGTGCAGCCGTTCCGGGATGGCCCAAGGGCCGTCTTTCATCTCACCTTCGAAGGCGCTGAGCAGGCGCGGACCGTCCGGTGTGCCCGCGGCTACGCCAGCCTTGCCACCACCCAGGTTGGTGGAACCGGCGAGCAGCACGCGGCGGTAGTCGTGGCTGCCGAAGGTCAGGTCGGCGATGCCCTTGTCCAGGTGGTCGACATAGCGGATCTGCGCCGAGCCGGCGGACGAGAAATCGCCATTGCGCGCGAAGTAAGGGCCTTTCTGGTACTCGATGACGTCGACCAATTCGGGAATGAGGAAATTCAGGTCGGTGTACCCCTGGCCATGCGCGTTGGTCGGCATGTTCATCGGCACGTTGTCGACGAAGGTGGCGAAATCGGTACCGTGGTCGAGGTTGTAGCCGCGCAGGAAATACTGGTTGGCCTTGCCATCGCCCGAGTGCTGCGTCACCACCAGACCCGGCACGGTCTCCAGCACCTCGCCTGGCCGCAGGAGAGGCAGATCGCTGAGGCGCTCGCCACGGACCACGCCCTGTGACGCGGCATCCGAGGTGCCGACGCCGTTGTCGTAGTGCCGACCCAAGATCTCGACCTTCTGGGGCGGATCGCTGGCGGCGACGGACTGCGGCGGGGCGTCCGGAGCAGCCCGGGCCTGCTGCGCTCGCGTCGATGGGGACACGCATGCCAGCGCAGCGGCCAGCGCCGTGGCGTTCAGGAACATCGTTCCGGTGCCAGCCGATCTTTCCATTCGCATTCCCCCAGGAAATGGTGAGATGTTCTTGAAGAACCTCATACGCACAGGCGCCCTTTTCGGATGTGCTCGGATCTGGTTCAAGCTCATTTCGCCAGGCGTCGGGCGGTCGTGCTGCTGGCCAGTGTTCGGGCCAGTGTTCGGGCCAGCATGCAGCTCGTGGCCTTGACGGACACGACGATGCCGCCGAACCGTGCTGCCGTCACGGCGAAGCGCGCGGACAGGCTGGCGCTGCTGAACGACAAGGCGAAGGGCGCACGGCAGTGACGCGCGTGCGTCCGCCGCCCCGGCGAAGACAGTCTTGCCGAGCCTTCAACGGCTGCCGGAAGGTCGGCATCGAAGCCGCGCCGCATCCCGGGCAGGGACACGTCGGCGCAAACGGTGCGCCGGTCGGTGGGCAAATCTTGCATGGTCCCTGCACTGTGGCCTCGCCGCTGAAATGTAAGATGAAATTCCATTTCTGCTTACGACGATCGGGATGGATCGGGATCCAGATCCATCTTCGATCCGGTCTTCAGACATGGCGCCAGCCCCACCGTGAGCCCTGGATGGGCTGCACGACGCGAAGGCCTGCACCCCGCCGGGAAGCTCACGTGCCCAGGGCCGGCTCTCTACCGCAAAGTGCTCGTGACGCGTCGGGGTGAAGGAGTGCAAAGTTAGAATGCCGAGCATGCGTTGCCGTCGCAAGTCGGGTGTGTTCGCGTCCTGGGTGGCCGTCCTGGCCGTCTTGATGGCTGCACTCGCGCCGATGATTTCGCATGCGCTTCAGGCCCGGGACGGCGCGTTGGCGATCGAGGTTTGCTCCTCGCTCGGGGCGAGGTGGGTGTTGGCGGACGGCAGTTCCACGGACTCCGTTCCGCCGGCAGGCCAGGGGCACCCTTTCGAGCACTGCCCTTACTGCTCGCTACACGCAGATGTCTTGGCGCTCCCGCCGTTGCCGGCGGCCCTGACGCCGGCCATCGCCACATCCGACCTCCTCCCGCCCGCGTTCGCGGCGGCACCGCTCACGCTCTTCGCGTGGGTGGGTGCGCAGCCGCGAGCCCCGCCTTCGCCGGGCTGATCCACGACGCCTCGTCGGCGGCGGCACGGGCCAACACGCCGGCGGCACCTTCGCACCTCGGGCCCGCCTGCCGGTCGCAACAGTGCCTGAAGCCGTCGTTCGCCGACGAGGCCGGCGTCAGCAGGTGAGCAGCCGAAGGCCGCGTGGCGATCCCGGCTGTTCACGCCGCCTCGCGCCCGCCACCCGGTCACGGCCGCCCCTTGTGTCGGGACGGCACACGTCACGCCGTGGCCTGGCCTGATGCCATGCGAGCCGAACCAGTTCTCCGCAACTTCCGCCTCATTCCGTCAAGAACGAGAAAGCCCATCTTGAATCCACCAAACCCCAGATTCCCGCGGCCCCTTGCGCTGTGCCTCGCCATCTCAGCGATGGCCACGCAGGCGTGGGCCCAGTCCACCGAGCCGCAGCGTGTCGAGATCACCGGCACCGCCGATCCGTACCAGCCTCCGCCCAGTTCCGCGGCCACCAAGACCGACACGCCGATCCTGCTGACGCCGCAGTCGCTGCAGGTCGTGCCGCGTGCCGTGCTGAACGATCAGAAGGCCTTGACGCTGACCGATGCCGTGCGCAACGTGGCCGGCGTCGGTGCCGACTTCGGCTTCAACGGCAGCGCGCAGCCGCTGCTGATCCTGCGCGGCTTCCAGACGACCTCGATGACGGCATCGGGCAACATGTCCGGCATGTCGTCGTACTACATCAACGGCGTCAAGGTCCAGGGCGTGCCGCTGAACATGGCCAATGTCGATGCGGTCGAGGTCGTCAAGGGCCCGGCGTCGGTGCTGTACGGCCGCTCGGAGCCCGGGGGCCTGGTCAACGTCGTCCCCAAGGCCTTGACGGCCGCGCCGCGGCTGGGGCTTGAGCAGACCGTCGGCCAGTACGACCTGTCGCGCACGGTGCTCGAAGGCGGCGGCGCGCTGAACGCCGACAAGACGGTGCTCGGCCGCGCCGCGCTGTCCTACGACACGAGCAACTCGAACCGCGACTTCGTCGAGAACACGCTGGGCGCCTTCAGCGGCACGGTGGCCTGGGTGCCGGGGGTCGACAGCCGCGTGGCCCTGACGGTGGACCACAGCGCGCAGAAGTACCGCAACGACTTCGGCATTCCCGCCGACGGCGACCGGCCCGCGAACCTGCCGCGCTCGCGCCAGTACAACAACTCGCCCGACCTGTCGTCGTTCACCAGCGACTCGGTGCTGGTCGACGCCCAGACCCGGCTGGCCTCGAACTGGACCTTGAAGGGCCGGCTGGTCTCGATGCGCGCGAAGACGCACGAGGTGGACGTCTGGCCCTATCGCGAGAACTACGGCCTGTCGGGCGATACCTGCGACAACACGAACGGGCTGACGCAGCTGTGCCGCTACTACTTCTACGTGCGACCCCAGGGGCGCCTCACGCTCGACCAGGCCACGGTGGACCTGGTCGGCGACCTGCAACTGGCCGGCCTGCAGCACAAGCTGCTGGCCGAGGTCGACAGCTACAGCACCCGCAAGACCGGCGACCTGTACTTCACCCAGGTCACCTCGGTCGATGTGTACAGCCCCGTGGTGGGCACGGCGCCCCCGCTGGACACCAGCGCTCCGATCCCGGTGGACGACCACAGCAAATGGACCAGCCTGACGCTGCAGGACCAGATCGCCTTCGGCAGCGGCTGGCACGGCGTCTTCGCGCTGCGCCACGACATCACCGACGCGCTGTTCAGCCTGACGCCGGGCACGCCGTCGAACAAGCAGTCCTTCACCACGCCGCGCATCGGCGCGGTGTGGGAGTTCATGCCGAACCAGTCGCTCTATGCGCAGTACCAGGACTCCGTCGCCGCCAACAACGGCCGCGACCCGAACGGCGTGGCGCTGGCCGCCGAGCGCGCCCGCCAGGTCGAGGTCGGCTGGAAGCAGACGGCGCTCGACGGCAGGCTGAACACGACGGTGGCGGTGTACGACCTGGTCAAGCGCAACCGGGCGTACTTCTTTCCTGACGGATCGGTCACGACGATCGGTGCGGCCCGCTCGCGCGGGATCGAGGTGGACGCCATCGGGCAGGTTTCGGCCCAGCTGGCGATGATCGGTTCCTTCACCCTGCTCGATGCGAAGGTGACCCAGGACCCGGTCTACCAGGGCACGCGCCTGGCCAATGCCGCGCCGCGGGCCGGCAGCCTGTGGGGCCGCTGGATGTTCGACGAGCAGTGGGCCGCCGGTGCGGGCGTCTTCTTCCAGGGCCAGCGCGAGGGCGACAACGCCAACTCCTTCCAGCTGCCGGGCTACGGGCGCGTGGATGCGATGGCGTCCTATGCCTTCAGGACCGGTGCCGGCAAGGGGTCGGTGCAGTTCAACCTCAAGAACGTCTTCGACAAGGTCTACTACAGCGGCAGCCACCCGCTGGTGAGGGACTGGATCCAGCCGGGCGCGCCGCGCACGGCATCGTTGACACTTCGACTCGACTACTGAAAGGCCAGGCCATGACCCAGCAACGACGTGCGTTTCTAGGAAACATCGCCGCCGCCGGCCTGGCGGCACAGGCGGTCACGGCACAGGCCGCCGAGGCCACCGGCGCCGCGCCGAAGGGGGCGCCGGCGGCCCCTGTGATGCATGACATGAGCAGCCTGCCACCGCAATGGATGGGCAAGGAGCAGATCGCCATGCTGGTGTATCCCGAGTTCACGGCGCTGGACCTGGTCGGTCCGCAGTACATGCTGGCGAATCTGTGGGGTGCCAAGGTTCATCTGGTGGCAGCGACGCGCGACCCGGTGCGCAGCGACACCGGCCTGACCTTCGTTCCCAGCCTGACCCTGGACGAGACGCCGGCCGACCTGGACATACTCTTCGTCCCGGGCGGCTCACAGGGCACCCTGAAGGCGATGCAGGACGCCAGGCTCATCGGCTGGATCGCCGACCGCGCACACCGGGCCAAGCTGGTCGCATCGGTCTGCACGGGCTCGATGATCCTGGGCCAGGCTGGGCTGCTGCGCGGCAAGCGGGCGACGACCCATTGGGCCACGCACAGCCTGCTGAAGGACTTCGGCGCCATCCCGGTGGACGAGCGGGTCGTCTGGGACGGCAAGCTCGTCACCGGGGCCGGTGTCTCGGCGGGGCTGGATCTGGGCCTGAGCATCGTGGGCAGGCTGCGTGACCCAACCTACGCGCAAGGCGTGCAGTTGCTGGCCGAGTACGCGCCCCAGCCACCCTTCGACGCCGGCACGCCGAAGACGGCCCCGCCCGAGGTGCACCAGATGATGGGCACCATGTTCGACGGCCTGCTGGCCGGCATGCGCGAGACGGCCAGATCGGCGATGGGGGCCTGAGCCCCGGGCGCGGTGCCTCACCCGCCGTCACCGGCGGAGCGCCTCCGTCCTCTGCGACGGCATCGTCGCCTCGTTTGCAGCTGCGGCACGGTCTCCGAACCGGCGGGCAAGGGCCAGCCCTTGCTGCGCCCAGAAGCCGCGGCCGTAGTCCCGCCCACCTTCCGCCGGCAGCTGGTCGCGGATGCCTGTGGGCCCGGGCTCGCAGCCGTAGCGCGCGGTGCGCAGGACCAGGTCCCACAGCGGGAACAGCACCGCGAAGTTGCAGCCGCCCAGCGTGCCCTGGACCGCGCCCTCGTGGCCTATGCCCATGCCATGGTGCAGCCGGTGGAAGCGCGGCCCCACCAGCAGCCTGTCGCCCAGCCACCCGAAACCCAGCCGCAGGTTCGCGTGCGAGAGGTTCTCGACCAGCCGCGACAGCACCACCAGGGCGATGAACTGCCCGGGCGGCACGCCGATCACGCGCGCCACGAGCACGAACACGCTGCTGGTGATCAGCGTGTCGAGCAGGTGGTTGCGGCTGTCGGTCCACATCGTCATGTGGCGCTGGCTGTGGTGCACGGCGTGCAGCGCCCACCACCATGCCCAGCGGTGCTGCAGCCGGTGCATCACGTAGTTGACGAAGTCGAGCACGACCACGTAGGCCAGGAAGCCGAACAGCGCCGAGTCCGTGACGCCCGGCCAGGCGGGGGCCAGCCACTGGTCCAGGTCCCAGCCGTCCACGCCCTGCACCGACAGCCAGCCGAAGGCGGCATTCCACAGCGGATCGACAGCGAAGAACAGGACCACGCGCAGCAGGCCCAGGCGGTCGATCAGCGTGTAGATCACGTCGACACGGACAGCGGCGCGACGGCGCGCGCGCTCGGCGGGGTCGGTGGGCAGGGTCTCGGCGGGACGCCAGCGCTGCAGCGGGCCGATCACGGCCAGCATCACGGCGATCTGCGCCAGGCCGGCGAGCAGCCAGCCCGTCGCCTCGTAGGCGTCCTCCAGGTACGACGCCAGGCCGAGCTGGAACAGCATGGGTTGGACGAGGCTCTCGAACAAGGCCTGCTGCCCCTGGCCCGACAGCGTGGACAGCACCTCCCAGCCGTGGGCGACCGCGTCGAAGACCCTCATCGTGCCGCCTTCGGGGAAGCGAGCCAGGCGCGGTAGACAGGGTGCTCGCGCAAGGTCGCAAAGCACAGCCCACGCGCCTTGAGGCCTTCGATCAGCGGTTCGAGCACGGCCGGCGCCCAGGGGTCCTGCCGCGACCAGATGCCCAGGTGGGCCAGCAGGATGTCCCCGGGCCGGATGGCATGCAGCGCCTGGGCGAGCAGTGCTGCATTGGGGTGCCGGGTGCTGTCCAGCTCGTCACCCAGGAAGCCGGCGGGCGCCCACCCCACGTGGGCGTAGCCGCAGGAGCGCGCGGCGGCCAGCAGCGCCGGCGAGGTCTTGCCGCCCGGCGCGCGGAACAGCGGGGCCATGGCCTGCCCGGTGAGGGCCTGAAAGCGTTCGGCACTGCGGCGCAGGTTGGCGCAGTAGTCGGCGGTGCTCCAGTCCAGCCTGCGGCCGGCATCGGGACCGGCGCTGGGACGGACGAGGAAATGCCCGTGCGGCCGGTCGGCCAGCCAGTAGACATGGTCGTAGGTGTGGCTGCCGAAGGCGTGGCCCTCGGCCGCACGGGCGCGCCACCAGGGCGCCCAGGTGTCGTCCAGGCTGCTGCCGCCGCTGAGCGTTCGCTCGTTGGCGAGAAAGAAGGTCACCTTCACCTGCTGGCGTTGCAACACCTCGGCCACCAGCGGCGCGATGCCCATGTGCCCGGTGTCGAAGGTCAGGTACACCGGCCTGTCGCAGCCCGCAGCCCAGCCGTGCGGGACGGTGAAGCAGGTCAGGACGAACGCCGCGGCGACGCGCCGGGCCCGCCCGGCGTTCTTATTGGCGCGGCGCATGGTCGAGCGTGTAGACGCCATGGGGCGATCGGCCGACGCCGAGCTGGCGCAGCACGCGCCGGCCGGGCACGTCGATCCAGGTCAGCTTGCGCGCCCAGCGCGAGGTGACCAGCAGCGTCCTGCCATCACCCATCAGTTCCATGTCGTCCGGCCCTCCCGGTCCAGGCAATTCGCTCACCACGGCCATGGCCTGGGTGTCGATCAGGCTGATGGTGTTGGCGACGCGATTGCTGACGAAGATGTGCCGCCTGTCGCCCATGGCGCGAAAGGCATGCGCGCCTTCTCCGGTGGCTATGCGCTTGACCAGCCTCGCAGGGCCGCGGGACACGTCGTAGACCTCGACGAATCGGTCGCCGGTCAGCCCCACGAAAAGGTGCTGGTCGTCGTGGGTCAGGTAGACATCGGCCGGCAGCCGGCCGGTGCCGACGCGCCAACGTATCGCCTGTTCGGCCAGGTCGATGGCGATGAGTTCGCTGCTGTCCTGCATCGTGGCGTAGACGAGCGCGCTGCGGCTGTCGATCCACTGGTGGCTGGGCGTCCGGCCCGTGGCCAGCCGCTTCACCAGCCACAGCGGCTGCGCCGCGTCCTGCGGCTGCCACCGGTACAGGTCGACATGGTTGAGCCGGTTGCCCAGCGTCACGAACCACTGCATGTCGGGCGAGAAGCGCAGCTGGTAGGGGTCGGAAATGCCGCCCAGCGTGCGTTGCACCTGGGCTGTCGCAGGGTCGATGAAGGTCAGCGAATTGCCCACCGAGTTGGCCACCAGCAGCGACTTCTCGTCCGGGGTCAGGTACAGGTGGTGAGGCTCCTTGCCGACGGCGATGCGATGCAGCTCGGTGCAGGACTGCGGGTCGACGACGCTGACCGTGGCGTCCAGCGAATTGAGCACGAAGATGGGCGACGAT
>CAIWPS010000254.1 GCA_903914615.1 uncultured beta proteobacterium
GAGGCCACCGGCGAGCGCGGCGTGCTGATCAGCACCGCCAGCGTGGCCGCCTACGACGGCCAGATCGGCCAGGCTGCCTATGCCGCCAGCAAGGGCGGCGTGGTCGGCATGACGCTGCCTATCGCTCGCGACCTGGCGCGCAACGGCATCCGCAACGTGACCATCGCGCCCGGTATCTTCGGCACGCCGATGCTCTTCGGCATGCCGCAGGAAGTGCAGGACGCGCTGGCCGCCAGCGTACCCTTCCCCAGCCGGCTGGGCACGCCGCAGGACTATGCGAAGCTGGTGAAGCACATCATCGAGAACGACATGCTCAACGGCGAGGTGATCCGGCTGGACGGCGCGATAAGGCTGGCGCCCAAATGAAGCGAGGGTCTTGAGCTCGGCTCAGGACTCTCGTTCTGCATCCACCTCAGGGACGGGCCAGGATGGTCTGCGGCGACGAGCGAATCTGGTCGATGGTTTCCTGCGCGCGCTGCTTTTCCTCGTCTGTTGCGGGGCGCTTTTCGCGTTGGGCAATGATGCTGCCAGTGCGGTACTCGTGCGCCACAGGCTCGCTGGTCGCATTTGCCTTGGCGGCAGGGTCGGAGGCGCAGCCGGACAGGCAGCAAGCGGCCAGGCAGGCCAGGGTGGCAGCGGTGAATCGGGTCATCGAACGTCCTTTGCTGTACAGAGCCGTTGCGGGGCGCGACTCGGCGACACCCGAAGTGTGACATGCAAAGCCCAAGCAGAGCGGGGCCCGAAGGCCCCGCCCATGCCTGGTCTATGGCAAACCGTCAGAACTTGTAGTTAGCCGACAGGTACAGCTGGCGACCGATCGGGTCGGCGTAGCGCGGGTCATAGCCCCGCACGTTGCCAGTACCGGCTTGGTCGTTGATGGAGTACGGCGGCTTCTTGTCGAACATGTTCTTCAAGCCGGCGGTCAGCGTCAGCGCCTTGTTGAGGTCGTAGCGGGTCTGCCAGTCCCAGGTGATGAAGCTGCTCACCTGACGACCGAGCGGGTCCGGGCCGTACATCAGGCAGTTGCCGCTGGCATCGGTCTGGCAGTAGTCGGTGGTGTCGTCCTTGTAACCAGGGCGGTATGCCACCGACAGCGTGTTCGTGAACGAACCCGTTTGCAGCGAACTGCTCATGTTGATGAGGTAGCGCGAGACCAGCGTGCCGTCCGCACCGATGTGCTGAAGGCTGTTGTAGTAACCGGGCAGGCCCGGCTGCTGGTAGTCAGCACGCATCATGTACGTGGCGCGGGCGCGGGTCGTCAGCTTGCCGATGGCCGTCGTGACTCGGCTTTCGGCGTCCAGGTCGATGCCCTGGTAGTAGGCCTTGCCGGTGTTGATCGGCACACTCAGGAAGGTCAGCGTCGGCTGGCCACTGATGGGGTCCGGCGCGATCTTGAACAGGGCGTCGTACAGGGCGCCATTGCCGAACGCGGTGTTCTCGGTGATGGTGTTGATTTGGTCCTTCAACTGCACCGTCCAGAGATCCGCCCCAAAGGACAGGAACGAGGCCGGCTCATAGCGGAAGCCCACCGTCCACTGGGTGGACTTTTCCGGCTTCAGCGCGCCACTGTCACTGGACGGATTGCCGCCAGATTGGATGTTGTACTCATAGGTACCGGCCTGGCAGTAAGCCGCCTTGGCGGGCGAGAGTCCCGGCGGGCAGGCGTGGAAGCCGGTATTGCCGGCGGCCTGCAACGGCGAGGTGATATTTCCCAGCGTCGGCGCCTTGAAACCGGTGCCCACGGAGCCGCGCAGCAGCAATTCCTTGACCGGCTGGAAGCGTAGGCTCAGCTTGTAGGTGCCCGACGAATTCTTCGTGCCCTGTGTGGCAGCGGCAATCGGGTTGCCGTTGGCGTCGAAATTCTCCGAATTCGAGACCGTGCCATAGGAGTCGTAGCGCGCCGACGCCGTCACTTCCAGCGACTTGATAATCGGCAGGCTCAATTCGGTGAACAGGCCATAGGAATTGCGCGTCGAATTGAAGGGCAGTGCACCGCCACCGCCACCGATGATGGCATCGGTGTAGTTCGGCTGCAGCGCGTTTTGGCCTTGGTAGATGGCCGACGGGCTGTCGGTGTAGTTCTGGCGCGTGAAGTCGGCACCGGCACCCAGGCCGATATCGCCGCCCGGGAGCTTGCCCAGGGTCGTCGAGCCATTGATCTTGGCCACGTCGATAGACGATGTGGACTGATCGATGACCTGGTGCAGCACCGCTGGGGCCAGTACCGACACCGCAGAGCCGGCCGGATTCATCAGCGGGTCGAAGGAGCCGTTCGCAATCAGCGCGTAGAGGGCGTTCTTGCTGGCGTAGCCGCCCTCGGCGCTGTCGCTGTACTTGGTCTGCGAATGCGTGTAGGACCCGGTGAAATCGATGTTGGCGAAGCTGCCGTCACCTCCCAGCACGAGGTGAGTCGAGTCGTACTGGTAGCGGTCGGCACGGCCGCCGGCATCGAACAGCCGCACGTTGTAGGTACCCGACACGGCGGTCGCCCCCGCGTGGCCGATCTGGGCCAGGTAGGGGTTGATGTCGTTGGCGATCATCGCCGCGGTCAGCGGCAATCCCGGCTGCGCCGGCGCCGCATAGACGGCATCGTTATAAAAACGAGAGAAATTCAGCTCGGCAAACAGCGACAGGCTGTCGTTGATCTGCAGCCGGCCACTGCCGAACAAGCTGGTGCGCTGGTTCGACGGCAGCGACTGGACAGTGGCCGAGTAGTCGAAGAAGCACTGGTTGCCCGATTTGACTTGTCCCGCGGGACAGGAACCGGTCTTGATGAGGTAGGGGTTGAAGTTGACCTTCGAACCGTCGGACAGCACGACGCCACGCGCATTGGCAGGCACCGAGTTCGAGCTGATGAGGTCGATTTCCTGGGGCTGCCCCTGGTCGACGAAGGTCAGGATGCCGGTCTTGGAGAAGGGGCGCTGGCTGGCCCACAAGGCCTGCTGCCTGTCGAAGCTGGCCGCCAGCAGAACGTTGAACTTGTCGCGCGCCAAGTCGCCGAAGCCCTTGCTGATCGAGGCCGTGGCGCTGCCGCCGCCCGGATGCTGCGGGATCAGGCCGGAGGCGTTCACGACCCCTTCGGTGGTGTCTTTCTTGGTGATGAAATTGACCACACCGGCAATGGCGTCGGAGCCGTACAGCGCAGAAGCGCCGTCGGTCAGCACCTCGACGCGCTCGATGGCGGACAAGGGGATCGAGTTCAGGTTGACCGTCGAGCCGGTGTTGTACGGCGCCAGGCGGCGGCCGTTCAGCAACACCAGCGTGTAGCCGGCACCCAAGGAGTGCAGGGACGCATTCGCGACGCCACCGCCGCCACCGTTGATCGACTGTGACGCCGAGGTGAAGCCCTGCATCGCGGGCAGGTTCTGGATCAGGTCGGCGACCGACGTGAATCCGCTGCGCTTGATGTCATCCGAGGTCAGCACCTGCACGGGCAGCGCCGACTCTGCGTCGACTCGCTTGATGGATGAACCGGTGATCTCGACACGCTGGGTGTCCTGCGCGATGGCCGAACCGGCCAGGGCCAGGCTGCCGCCGATGGCGGCCAGGGCCGCGGTGCAGATTTTCGTCCTCTTGAACATGAACTCCACTCCTGTAAGGAAAGTTGATCGGCCGCCGCGGCTTCGTAGCAAGCCGCGTTCCCGCCGAGCTGGGATGTGGGCCCCGGGTGACGAGGCCTTGTAAAGAGATTGTCACTGTACGGTCTTCCCAGGCCCCTGGGGAAACTCAGGAGCCCCGCGTCTCGGGGCGGCAACAGTCAGACGGCCGAGGCTGGCAGGCGCTGCCAGCAGGGAAGCCGGCCCTTCCGGGCTGCCGGCGCGCGTGCCTGTCGGACCCGTAAAGAATCGTTCAGGGCGCCGCATTTGTTGGCCGCCTGCAACGCCATTTCAGCCGCGCGACCTGCGCGCCCAGGCCTCATCCCCCGCGATCGCGGGGGAGGACGATCACGACGGCATAACGTCGAAGGCGATGGTCAGCCTCTCGGCCACCTGCGCAAAGGGCGTCGTGCCATGCCAGAACATCGACGGGAACAGCGCCAGGCGGCCGCTGCGCGGCTGCACCCGCAGGCGCGCGGCGTCGCCCAGGCCGACTTCGATGTCGGGTTCGCCGAACTTCAGCCAGCCTTCCTGGCGCTGCACGTCCTCGACGCAGGGCGGCACGGTCACGTAGTAGGCCGAGCTCAGCCAGCCATGCGGGTGGACGTGGTTGGTGTGGAAGCCCTGCTGCTGCAGGCGCGAGGACCACGAGTCGGTGTAGCGCCAGCCCGACCCGCGCCGGCGCAGGAAGGGGTGGCCGGGTTCGACCGGCAGCGCCGCCACGTGGCTGCTGATGGCTTCGCTGATGCGGGCCTTGAGCTTGTCGACCAGCGGGTGACCCTGGTCGAAGATGTCGCCCAGCGTCTGCGTTCCATGGCGCAGGGTCTGGTCGATGGGCGGCGCGCGGTCGAGGTGCAGCGCACGCAGTTCGACGGCCAGCTGCTCGTTGAACGCGGCCATGCTGGACCAGCCCGGCGGTGGCTCGAGGTCGACGACGGCGACCAGGCGCGCGTAGTCGTTGAGCCAGCCCTCGCGCGCGTCCCCCAGCAGCCGCCAGGCCAGGCCCAGCAGGGCCAGGGCGTACTGCGACTGCGGCGCCAGCTCGCACGCCGTCTGCGCTTCGGTGGCCGCCAGGTCGGGCCGGCGTGCTGCCAGCAGGCTGGCGGCGTGGTTCGAGCGCAGGACGGCGTCGTGCGGCGCCAGCGCGAGCGCGCGGGAGTGCGCGGCCAGCCCTGCCCCGGCCTCGCCCAGGCGCAGCAGGCACTGCCCCAGGCCGTCGTGGAAGGCCGCCGCCTGCGGGTCGCGGATGCAGGCCTCGCGGTAGGCCTCGGCAGCATCGGCGGCACGGCCGGCCGCCAGCAGCATCTGGCCACGCAGGCCGGGCGCCACGGCCGACCGGGGTTGGGCCGCGGCGGCAAGGCGCAGGTCGGCGTCGAAGTCGGCATCGCCGCGCCGCCAGCGCAGGCGCGACAGGTCGTAGAGCGCCAGCCGGTGCGCGGGCTCCAGCGCCAGTGCTTCGCGGTAGGCGCTCTCGGCCTCGTCGTGTCGGCCCAGGCTCTGCAGCGTGTTGCCGCGGTTGTAGTGGGCGTCGGCCGCGTGCAGGCCCAGCGCCCTCGCCTGTTCGTGGTCGCGCAGGGCTTCGGTGTAGCGGTGCACGCGCTGCAGCACGGTGGCGCGGTTGTGCAGCAGCGACGGGCGCTGCGGCGCCAGCTGCAGGGCGCGGTCGAGCGTGGTCAGCGCGAGGTCGGGGCGGCCGCAGTCGGACTCGATCTGCGCCTGCAGCTGCAGCATGCCGGCGCTGGGCTGCGCGCTGTGGGCCAGGGCCCGGTCGAGCGCGCCGGCAGCATCGGTGACGCGGCCCAGCGCATGGAGCACGCGGGCGCGGTTGTAGTGCGCGTCGGGGTAGGTCGGCGCCAGGGCCAGCGCTTCGTCGAAGGCACCCAGTGCCTCGGCCAGGCGGCCCTGGTCTTCGAGCAGGTTGGCCAGGTTGTTCCAGACGTGCGGCTGCGCCGGCAAGGCGCGCAGCGAACGGCGCATCAGGTCTTCGGCCGCCACGGCGTCGCCGCGGCGACCCAGCAGCAGACCCAGCAACTGCAAGGCCGCGGGATGGGCGGGCTGCTTCTGCAGGGCCTGCCGGTAGGCCGCCTCGGCGCGCAGCAGGTCGCCGGCCTGCTGGGCCTGGAAGCCGTCCAGTACCCAGCGGTCGGCGGCGGTGGCAAGGGTGTTCATGGGTGCTCGGGTCGGGCGCGCAAGGCAGCGGCGGGACAGTGTGCCGCAGCTTGTCGCGGACACAAAAAAGGGCGGGCCCGGTTGGGCCCGCCCTGCTTGCCAACGTGCCCGATGGGCTTAGAAAGTCGCCGTGGCAGCCACCGTGTAGCGGCGGCCGATGACGTCGTACACCGCAGGGAAGGTGTTGCCGAAGTTGCTCGCGCCCGGCCCGATGCCGGTGCCGGTGAACGGGGGCGCCTTGTTGAAGGCGTTGTTCACGGTCAGGATGAGCTTCAGGTTCTTCATCGCCTGCCAGGTGCCGGTCAGGTCGACGTAGTTGTAGACCGGGATCTTCGAGTACTGCGGCAGGTAGGCGGTCTCGCTGCCCTGCTGCACCGAGGTGCTGCCGATCATGCGCCAGTTGTAGCCCACGCTGAAGTCGCCCACGTTCCAGGTCGTGACCTGGCTGAAGCGGTTCTTCGGGTAGGGGTTGCCCACGTCCACGCCGTAGTAGCCGGCCTGGATCAGGTTGGGCACCGTCGGCAGCGACAGGACGTTCGCCTTCTGCAGGAAGCTGTACTTCAGGCTGAAGTCGACACGGCCCAGGGCCGGCGCGCCGACGGCCTTCAGCGGCAGCCGGTAGGTGGCGCCGACGTCGACGCCGGCGTAGTCGTAGATGCCCAGGTTGGTCAGCTGCGTCACCACGCCCTTGGTGCCGGTGGCGTTCAGCCCGCCGCCGGCCGGGTCACGCTGGATGGCCTGGCAGAAGACGTTGTAGCTGTAGCCCGGGTTCTGCGTCGGGTCGAAGCAGCCGTTGATGACCTGGGTGGCCGTGGCGCTGGTGATGGCGCCCTTGATCTTGATCTTCCAGTAGTCCAGAGACAGCGACAGGTTGTCGGCGAAGGTCGGGTCCCAGACCAGGCCCAGCGTCGTGGTGTCGGCCTTCTCGGGCGAGAGGTTCGGGTTGCCGCCGCTGGTGTTGTTGATCTGGTTCGACGAAGGCGCGGGCACGACGCCGATCTGGCCAGCAGGCACGCCGGTCTGCTGGCACAGGTTGGTCAGCGTGCCGGCCTTGCCGGCGTCGGTGCTGACGATCTTGTTGCCCTGGCAGGGGTCGACCGACAGCGTGGCCAGGCCGGTGACGACAGGCGCGTAGAGCTCGTTCACGTTCGGCGCGCGCGTGGCGCGCTGCTGCTCGCCGCGGAAGCGCAGGCCCTTGACCGGCGACCAGTCGGCGCCGCCCTTCCAGCTGCCGTAGTTCTGGCTTGCGGCAGAGGTCTGGAAGTGGGTGTCGCGGTAGCCGCCCTCGATGTTGAAGGAACGGATGAACGGCAGGTCCTGGATCAACGGCAGCTGGGCTTCGACGTAGGTCTCGTTGAACTTGATCGTGCCGCTGCGGTCAGGCGTCGGCGCGCCGCTGCCCAGCAGCTCGCCCGAGGTCTGGATGACCGCGTCGGACGCATTGCCACCGAAGACCGTGCGCTTCTCGTAGCCGACGGCCAGGCTCAGCGGGCTCTTCGCCAGCGGGCTCTTGGCGTACTTGACCTCGCCGTTGGCCGAAGCCGAGATGACTTCCTGCTTCACCGTGGTGGTGGCGAACGTGGGCGTGCTGAGGTAGGCCAGCATGGCCGGCGTGATGCTGCCGGCAGCGCCGAACAGGTTGACCGGCACGCAGGCGCCACCGCTGACGCAGGTGGTCGTGTTGAGCGCGTTGACCGCGTTCTGCAGCTTGCTCAGCGAGAAGCCGTTGCCGGTGGTGGCCAGCTGGTCGGCACGACCCTGCTGGTAGTAGGCGTCGTAGCTCCACGACTCCAGGTACGGGATCGCCCCGCGCAGGCCGGCGGTGTACTGGGTGGAGACGTTGTCGTAGCTGTAGATGCGGGGGCCGGCTTCGACGAAACGGCGGGCAATGGCCGCCTTGAAAGTGGTCGCATTGCCGACCACGCAGTTGGCGGCGGCGATGCCGTAGGCGCTGCACAGTTGCTGGCGCACCGCGTCCGGAATGTAGGGGTTGCCGATGGGAATGGTCAGCGAAGCGCCGAAGGTGCCCGACGGCGCCAGGTTCAGCGTCACGTTGCTGCGCGTGTGGAACAGCTCGGCGTAGGCTTCGGCGTAGTCGTTGATGCTGAAGCGGCCGATGGCGGTCACCTGCGTGCGGTTCAGCGGCGTCTCGAAGTAGTTCGGCGGGTTGGTGTTGTAGCCGTCCGGAGGGCCGGAGCTGACCGCGGCGCGCAGCAGGCCGGTGGTGCTGTCGATGACGCGCGAGCCGTTGATCGGCGCCGGCATGCCCGACCAGATGGCGGGCACGGCGGTGCCGGAGTAGCCGCCCGGCGCGCCGGTGGCCGAGCTGATGACGGTGTTGGCGTAGTCGCGGTCGCCCAGGCGGATCGGGTTCGTGCGCGTGGTGCCCACGTTCAGCACCACGTTGCCGCGGCCGTCGGCCAGGTTGGCGCCGATGGTGAGGTCGTTCTTGTAGCGCTTGGCGTCGTTCTTCTCCGACACGCTGTACAGCGTGGTGGCTTCGACGCCGGAGAAGTTGCGCTTCATGACGAAGTTGACGACGCCGGCCACGGCGTCGGCGCCGTACACGGCCGAGGCGCCACCGGTGACGAGGTCGACGCGCTCGAGCAGCGAGATCGGCACGGCGTTGGTGTCGACGACACCGCCCAGGGTGGCGGGGACCATGCGCTTGCCGTTGAACAGCACCAGCGTGCGGTTGCTGCCCATGCCGCGCAGGTCGATCGACGCGGTGCCGTTGGAGCCGTTGTTGACGTTGGGGCCGATAGCCGGGTAGGCGGAAGGCAGGCCGCGGATCAGTTCCTCGACGGCCACCGGCTGGCGGGTTTCGATGTCCACCTTGCCGACCGAGGTGATCGGGCTGCTGGACTCGTTGCCGATGCTCTTGATGCGGGTGCCGGTGACTTCGATGCGCTCGGTGGTGTCGGCGCTCTGGGCCCAGACC
>CAIWPS010000255.1 GCA_903914615.1 uncultured beta proteobacterium
CGCCGCAGCAATGGCCGGCACGCTGCCCAGCCGCACGTGCAGGCCGCTGGCCACGTGCAGCCCGGCGTCGATGGCAGCGACGATGGAGTCCACCCAATGTGCCGGCAGCACGCCACCGGCATTGGCTACGCCGACAAGCAGCGTCTGTGCGCCTGCGGCCACGCCCTCGGCGATCGACATCTCGGGCAGCTGCAGGTCGGCGCCGCAGCCGGGCAGCCGCATCTGGCCGACGCACCAGTCGCGTCGCCAGTCCACGATGCCGTGCGCCGTCTTCGCGGCCAGCTGGTCGGGCACGTCGCCCAGGAACATCAGGTAGGGGCGGGGAATGTCCATGGGTGGATTCTCTTCGGGATTGGCGCGCGGCAGCGGCGAATGCGGTGTGCGCGTCCGCCCCCCATCGGTACGCCGCAGGTGCACACTGCGCCCTGGCCGAAGCCTGGCTTCGAGCCTGTGGTGAATCGCAACGGCCGCCGCAACCCGGCCCGATGGAAGATTGGAGGGCACATGCACCGTCGAAAAGCTGTCTGCCTGGCAGGCGTTTCACTGTTCACCGCCTGTGCCGGCCCGTCCCGGTCGGGGCCGGGCCTGGATGGAACCTGGCAACCCGTTTCAGCGATCCTGGGCGGCAATGAACTTCCCATCCCCAGCTTCAAGGGCGCGATGCTCGTGCTCAAGGACGGGGCCTACCAGTTCGGCAACGACAGCGGCACCTTCTCTCTGCTCCCGGCCACCGAACCGGCAGCGATGGATATCGAAGGCAGGCAGGGCCCCAATGCGGGCCGCAGGATCTTCGCGATCTATTCCTTGGAAGCCGACGCATTGACGATCTGCTACCAACTGGGCAAGGGCGAGCGCCCGAAGGAGTTCGGATCGCCCGGCGGCAGCCAGCTGTTCCTGGTCCGCTACCGGCTCAGCCGATGACCCGGCGGCGGCAGCGGTGGATTGCAACTGGGCCCGGCCCGGCGCCCTACACTGCACCGCCCGGCTCCCTGCGCGGCCCGGCACCTGGGCGCCTTCTTCGATGCGACCGCGGCATGGAGATGTCATGAACCGTCGCGAATGCCTCACGGGCCTGGCCATGGCCACGGCCGCCGTGCGTGCGCCCGCTGCCGCCACAAGGGGCGGCGTCAGCGGGGGTGCGCTGATGCCGGCGGCGCCGATGCTGGAGCCGCGATCGGGCCATACGGCCACCTTGCTGGCCGATGGTAGGGTGCTGATCGCCGGGGGCATGCGCCGCAACCAGGACTTCCTGCGGTCGGCAGAGGTCTATCACCCCGCAGGCGACCGCTTCGAGGCGGTCGGGTTCATGACCGAGAGGCGTGTCGGCCACGTCGCCGTGCTGCTGCGGACGGGGCAGGTGCTGGTGGCCGGCGGATGGACTGGCCGCGATGCCACCGCCCGTGCCGAGCTCTTCGACCCGGCCAGCGGTCGCTTCACGGCCATCGCGCCGATGACGACCCGGCGCGGCGAACCACGCGCCACCCTGCTTGCCAGCGGCGACGTCCTGATCAGCGGTGGCGACGACCACGATGGCGATGGCGGCCACCTGTCCTCGGCCGAGGTCTTCCGCGTCGCGACGCTGTCGTTCGCAGCCACCGGCGCGATGCGCCTGGCCAGGGTCGCGCACACGGCCACGGCGCTGCAGGACGGCACGGTGCTGGTGGTGGGCGGCCGCGGTGCGGGCCTGGCCGGTGCCGCCGAGATCTTCGACCCTCGCAGTGGCCGTTTCGGCCCCGCGGGCGAGCTGCTGACGCCGCGCTACAAGCACACGGCGGGCCTCTTGCCCGATGGCCGGGTGCTGGTCGCGGGCGGCTCCGACGAACGTGACTGGAACGGCAGTCTGGCCAGCACCGAGCTCTACGACCCCGCCACGCGCAGCTTCGCGGCCGCGGAGCCCATGCGCGACAGTCGCTTCAAGTTGCCCGAGCACGCGGTGGCACTGGCCGCAGGCCGACTGCTGGTGGCAGGCGGCAGCCGCAGGGCTGAAATCTTCGACCCCGTCAGCGGGCATTTCTCAAGCGTGGTCGGCCTGATGAGCGACGGCTGGCACTACATGACGGCGACCCGCTTGAGCGACGGCCGTGCGCTGCTGGCTGGCGGCTATGCCAGGAACGACGCGGGCACCACGCAGGCCTGGGTCTGCGAGGCCTGAGCCCTCGAATGCACGGCCCCACCATTTCTGCCCTGAACACATAGGAGACCGACCATGCAAGCACCCACCGCCTACCTCCAGTTCGATGGCCGGTGCGCTGAAGCCCTGGCGTTCTATGCCGAGACGCTCGGCGGGCGCGTGCTCATGATGAGCAAGTACAGCGACGCGCCCG
>CAIWPS010000256.1 GCA_903914615.1 uncultured beta proteobacterium
CTCCAGCGTGAGGGTCGTGCGCATGGTTGATGCAGATTCTGAAAAGTGATGCATTCTAGGGTCGCCTGAATCAGAGCCGAGGTTCACACGGTCATGCCGCCCGAGACCTCGATCACCGCGCCGTTGATGTAGCTGGCCTCGTCGCTGGCCAGGAAGGCATAGACATTGGCGATCTCCTCTGGCCGGCCCAGCCGGTGCAGCGGCACCTGCTCGCGCATGTGCTGCAGCACCTTGTCGGGGATCGTCGCCAGGATCGGCGTCTCGACGAAGCCCGGCGCCACGGCGTTGACGCGGATGCCCTTGGGGCCGAGCTCGCGGCTCCAGGTCTTGGTGAAGCCGATGACGCCGAACTTGCTGGCGGCGTAGTTGGTCTGGCCGAAGTTGCCGTATATGCCGACCACGCTGCTGGCGTTGAGGATGACGCCGGCGCCCCGCTCGGTCATGGCCTGCGCCACCGCCTGCGCGCAGTGGAAGACGCCGCGCAGGTTGACGTCGATGACGGCGTCGAACTGCTCGATGCTCATCTTCACCAGCCGCGCGTCCTTCGTGATGCCGGCGTTGTTGACGAGCACGTCGATGCGGCCCCAGCGGGCCAGCACGGCGGCGACCATGGCGTCGACCTGGGCTCGGTCGGTGACGTCGACGGCGAAGGTCGCGGCGGCGCCCGGGATGGGGTCGGCGCGGCGGTCGCAGCCGATGACGGTGGCGCCTTCGGCGGCGAACTTGGCCACGGTGGCCAGGCCGATGCCCTGGGCGGCGCCGGTGACGATGCAGATCCTGTCTTTCAGTCGCATAGGTGAAGGAAGTTCAGCAGGTGGGGGAGGTGGTCTTCGAAGTCCGACAGCGCGTGGTCGCTGCCCTCGACCAGGCGCATCGGCGAGCCGGCGTAGCGCGCCGACATCTCGCGCCAGTCCAGCAGCTCGTCGCCCTTGGCGACGATGGGGAAGTAGCGTTCGGGCCGGGTGATGGCCGCCGGCGCCAGCGCGCGCAGCTCATCGAGGTACCCGGCACGGAAGTCCAAGCGCCGCTGCGGGTCGTGGAAGGCGCTCTGCTCGCCGACGAAGGGCGCGAGGTCGCGCGCCGGGTCGATGGCCGGGTTCAGCAGCACGGCCGGCCAGCCGTGGCGCTCCGCCACCACGGTGGCGTAGAAGCCGCCGAGCGAGCTGCCGAGCACAGCCGAGCGCTTGGCCGGCCAGCGGGCGATGCCGCCCTCGACCAGCGCCATCGCCTCGCGCGGGGATGGCGGCAGCTGCGGGCACCACCACTGCACGTCGGGCCGATGTGCGCCCAGCCACGACGCGAGTCGCCTTGCCTTGAACGATGCGGGGCCCGAGCGAAAGCCGTGGAGGTAGAGCAGGTGGGTGGGGGGCGTTCGCAGGGTCATGGGCCTGGCGCCAGTGTAGGGCCGGGAGATGGCGCAGCCGCATCCTGTCGCCTTGTCGCCGCGCTTCGTCGCGTCGATCGCCAGGCGCGGGCTGTCCCTGAGCGAAAGGACGGCGCCGCGCTGCAGAATCGCCGGCTTGTCCACTGCCCGTCGAAGGGTGAACACCATGTTTTCGAGCTCCCTACCGCGCCCTCGCGGCTCCCTGTTCCGGCCGGCCGCGCTGGCCAGCGCAGCGGCCACCGCGCTGGCCCTGTCGGCCTGCGCCACGCCGCCGGCAACGCCCGCGGCGCCCATGGCGTCCACGGCACCCGCAGCGCCCACAGTGCCTTCAGCCGCGGCCACGTCCGATGCCGCGAAGCCGGCCGCGGCTGCCGCCTCGGCGCCGGCCGTCGCCGCCTCCGCCGCGCGACCCCCCGCCGACCCGGGCGCACCCAAGCCCTTCGCCGAGGTGAGCAAGGACGCCAAGCGCCAGGACGGCTACATCCCGGTGTGGCGCAAGGACGAGAAGGTCTGGCTCGAGATCGCCCCCGAGCGTCTGGACAAGCCGCTGCTGTTCTCGGTCAACATCGCCGCCTCGGTCGGCGAACGCGGCCTGTACGCCAGCCAGATGGGGCCGCGCTGGATGGTGCGCTTCCATCGCGTGGGCAACCAGATGCAGCTCGTGGCGCAGCAGCTGGGTTTCCGCGGCGACCGCGACAAGGCGGCGCAGCGCGCCGTGGGCGAGGCCTTCAGCGACAGCCTGGTGGCTTCCACCTCGCTCGCCAGCGCCGAGCACCCCGAGCGCAAGTCGGTGCTGATCGACGCCAGCTTCCTGCTCAGCGACATCGCCGGCTACAGCACCTACCTGGAACAGGCCTACCGGCTGCCCTTCTCGCCCGACCGCACCAACTCCTACTTCGAGTCGGCACGCGCCGACGCCGACCTGACGACGCTGACGGCCAAGGTGCACTACTCGGTGGCACGCATTCCGGCGCCGCCGCTGCTGCCGCCGGGCGCGCCGGCGCCGATGACGCCCTCACCGCCGACCACCACGGGCGACCCGCGCAGCCTCTTCGTCGGCTTGGTCTACAACCTGCGCGAGCTGCCCGCGCAGCCGATGGCGGTGCGGCCGGCCGACCCGCGCGTGGGCTACTTCACGGACAGCTACACCGACCTTTCCGACGACCTGCGCGCCAACCCGCGCGTGCACCAGATCAGGCGCTGGCGGCTGGAGAAGAAGGACCCGCAGGCGGCGCTTTCTGAACCCGTCAAGCCCATCACCTACTGGCTCGACCGCAACATCCCGCAGCGCTACCGCGCCAGCATCGAGGCCGGCATCCTCGAATGGAACAAGGCCTTCGAGCGCATCGGCTACAAGAACGCCATCGTCGTGCGCCAGCAGCCCGACGACGCCGACTTCAACGACATGGACGCCGGCCATGCGTCGATCCGCTGGTTCGTCGGCGCCGACGTGGGTTTCGCCATCGGCCCCAGCCATTCCGACCCGCGCACCGGCGAGATCCTGGACGCCGACATCGGCATGAGCGATGTCTTCGGGCGCAGCGCCCGCCGACTGGCGCGCGAGGACCTGGGGGGGGCGTCGGCGCCGATGTTCGACCCCCAGCACCTGGCGGGCGCGACAGGCGCCGACTGCAGCTATGCCGCCGAGGCGGCGCAGGAACTGGGCTTTGCCATGGACGTGCTGAGCGCGCGTGGCGACATCGACCCCGACAGCCCCGAAGCCGAGGCCCTCGTCCAGGCCTACGTGAAGGACACCATCACCCACGAGGTCGGCCACACCCTGGGCCTGCGCCACAACTTCAAGGCCTCGACCACGGTCACGCGTGGGCAGCTCAAGGACAAGGCCTGGGCGCAGGCGCACGGCATCTCGGGCTCGGTGATGGACTACAACGCCTTCAACCTGCCACTGGCAGGCGAGGCCCGGTCCGAACCCAACATGATCACGCTCGGCGCCTACGACTACTGGGCCATCGAGTACGGCTACAAGCCGCTGACGCCCGGCCAGGAGGTCGCCGAGCTGCAGGCGATCGCCGCGCGCAGCGCCAAAGACCCGGCGCTGGTCTTCGGCGACGACGGCGACGCCGGCGGATTTCCCGGCAACGACGGTCTGGACCCCACGGCCAATCGCTTCGACCTCGGCGACGACCCGCTGGCCTACTACGAGCGCCGCATCGCCCTCACCAGGGAGCTGTGGGAGCGGGTGCAGGCGCGGGGCGCATTGCCTGGCGACGACCCCGATCGGCTGCGCCGCAGCGTGTTGGCGGGGCTGCGCCAGGCGGCCCTGGTGTCGCCGCTGGCGGCCAAGTACGTGGGCGGCATGTACACCACGCGTGAACTGCCCTCCAGCGGCAAGCCGAGCTTCACCCCCGTGGAGCCGGCGCGCCAGCGCCAGGCGCTGCGCTTCCTGGCCGAGGCCGTCTTCAGCAGCGACAGCTTCAAGTTCCGCCCCGAGTTCCTTGCCAGCCTGTCGCAGGACTACATCGAGAACAACCGTCCGGGGCCCTTCTCGGTGCCGCAGGTGGTGCTGCAGCTGCAGACGCAGGCGCTGGACCGGCTGATGGATGCAGGCACGGCGCGCCGCCTGCTGGAGCTGGGCAACTACCTGAGCGAAGGCCAGCGCAAGGGGGCGATCACGCTGAGCGAGGTCTACGTCACGCTGCAGGGCGCGATCTGGAGCGAGCTCAAGAGTGGCAAGGAGATCGACCCGCTGCGCCGCAGCCTGCAGCGCGAGTACCTCAAGCGCCTGCAGGCCATGCTGGTGAGGCCGCCGCCGGCGCTGCCGGCAGACGCCATCAGCCTGGCGCGGCTGCACGCCGTCGAGCTGCAGTCGCAGCTGCGCGCCGCCCTGGCCCGGCGCGGCAGCCTGTCGGTCGAGAACCGCGCCCACCTGGACGACGCACTGGCCCTGCTGACCGAGGCGCTGCGCGCAACCCTGCAGCGCGGCTGATCCGCAGCCGGCCCCCGCTCCTGCATGCGCAGGCGGGGGCGCCTTTCAGGCGTCGCTCAGGCGCCGCTCAGGCGCGCGCGGCCTGGGCCGTCAGTGCGGCCAGCAGGCGCTCGTGGATGCCGCCGAAGCCGCCATTGCTCATGCACAGCACCTGGTCGCCGGGCCGCGCCGACTGTGCGATGGCGGCCACCAGCGCATCGACGCTTTCGGCCACCACCGCGGCCTTGCCCAGCGGCGCCAGCGCATCGCGCACGCTCCAGCCGTAGTCGCCCTGCAGGCAGAAGCTCAGGTCGGCGGCTTCCAGTGCCCAGGGCAGCTGGGCCTTCATCGTGCCCAGCTTCA
The DNA here is from genome assembly GCA_903914615.1 of uncultured beta proteobacterium. Lineage (GTDB taxonomy): Bacteria > Pseudomonadota > Gammaproteobacteria > Burkholderiales > Burkholderiaceae_C > Rubrivivax. Next base: position 4,674 of record CAIWPS010000256.1, read on the forward strand.
TGGTGTTGCTGCGCGGCTCGAAGACGGCCAGGATGCGGCCACGCGGCGCGCCGGGCAGGGCCGCCTGCTTCTCGAGCTGGCGGCGCAGGCCGTCCAGCGTGGCGCGTATCGCCGTCGGGTGGTGGGCGAAGTCGTCGTAGACCCTGACGCCGCCGGCCTCGCCGCGCACCTCCAGCCGGCGGCGCACGTTCTGGAAGGTAGCCAGCGCGGCGCAGGCGGCCTCGGGCGCGACGCCGACATGCTCGGCCGCGCCGATGGCGGCCAGCGCGTTGAGCTGGTTGTGCTCGCCCAGCAGGCTCCATTCGACGCGGCCCAGCTTGAGGCTGCCGCGCAGCACGTCGAAGGAGGGCGGCTCGCCGCGCGCGCACAGGCCGCCCGGCTCCTCGCGCTTGGTGCCGAAGCGCTGCACCTCGCTCCAGCAGCCGCGCGCCAGCACGCGCTGCAGCGCCGTGTCGCGAGCGTTCACCAGCAGCCGGCCGGTGGAAGGCACGGTGCGCACGAGGTGGTGGAACTGGGTCTCGATGGCGGCCAGGTCGGGAAAGATGTCGGCGTGGTCGAGCTCGAGGTTGTTGAGGATGGCGGTGCGCGGCCGGTAGTGGACGAACTTGCTGCGCTTGTCGAAGAGCGCGGTGTCGTACTCGTCGGCCTCGATGACGAAGGTGTTGCCGGTGCCCAGGCGCGCCGAGACGCCGAAGTTCATCGGCACGCCGCCGACCAGGAAGCCCGGTTGCAGCCCGGCCTGCTCCAGGATCCAGGCCAGCATCGCCGTCGTCGTGGTCTTGCCATGGGTGCCCGCCACGGCCAGCACATGGCGGCCGAACAGCACATGCTCGGCCAGCCACTGCGGCCCGCTGGTGTAGCGCGCGCCGGCGTCGAGGATGGCCTCCATCAGCGGGAAGCCGCGCGTGACGACGTTGCCGACGACGAAGACGTCGGGCTTGAGCGCCATCTGCTCGGCGCCGTAGCCTTCCACCAGGTCGATGCCCAGCGCGCGCAGCTGGTCGCTCATCGGCGGGTAGACGCCGGCATCGCAGCCGGTGACGCGGTGCCCGGACTCGCGTGCCAGCGCCGCCAGGCCGCCCATGAAGGTGCCGCAGATGCCGAGGATGTGAAGGTGCATCAGGGCATTCTAGGAGCGGCCCTGGCGCCGCAACAGAGGCTCAGACCCGCAGGGCCTGCCCGGCTGCAGCGACCGTGGCGGCGATGTCCTCGGCCGTGTGCGCCGCGCTGACGAAGCCGGCTTCGTACAGCGCCGGCGCGAGGTACACGCCGCGGTCCAGCATGCCGTGGAAGAAGCGGTTGAAACGCTCCTTGTCGGTGGCCATCACGACGCCGTAGTTCTGCGGCAGTTCGCTGGCGAAGAAGAAGCCGAACATGCCGCCTTCGCTGTCGCCGACCAGCGCCACGCCGGCATCGCGCGCCGCGCCTTCCAGGCCGCTGACCAGGGACTTCGTGCGTGCCGACAGCGCCTCGAAGAAGCCGGGCTTGCGGATCTCGTGCAGCGTGGCCAGGCCGCAGGCCGTGGCCACCGGGTTGCCGCTGAGCGTGCCGGCCTGGTAGACCGGGCCCAGCGGCGCGAGCTGGCTCATGACGTCCTTCTTGCCGCCGAAGGCCGCCAGCGGCATGCCGCCGCCGATGACCTTGCCGAACACGCTCATGTCGGGCTCGAAGCCCGGTATCAGCTTCGCATAGACGCTCTGCGCGCCGCCCAGCGCGACGCGGAAGCCCGACATCACCTCGTCGAAGACGAGCAGCGCACCATGCCGCGTGCACAGCTCGCGCAGGCGGGTCATGAAGGGCACGCTGGCGCGCACGAAGTTCATGTTGCCGGCGATGGGCTCGATCATCACGCAGGCCAGCTCGGGGCCGTGCTCGGCGAAGCAGGCTTCCAGCTGCGCCACGTTGTTGTATTCGAGGACCAGCGTGTGCTTGACGACGTCGGCCGGCACGCCGGCGCTGGTCGGGAAGCCGAAGGTGGCCAGGCCCGAGCCGGCCTTGACCAGCAGCGCGTCGGCATGGCCGTGGTAGCAGCCCTCGAACTTGACGATCTTGGTGCGACCGGTGGCGCCGCGCGCCAGCCGCAGCGCGCTCATGCCGGCCTCGGTGCCGCTGCTGACCAGCCGCACCTGCTCGACGCTGGGCACGAGCGCGATGATGGCCTCGGCAAGTTCGATCTCGCGTTCGGTCGGCGCGCCGAAGCTGAAGCCGTCGGCCGCCGCCTTCTGCACGGCCTCGAGCACCGCCGGGTGGCCGTGGCCGAGGATCATCGGCCCCCACGAGCCGATGTAGTCGATGTACTTCGTGCCCTCGGCGTCCCACATGCAGGCGCCTTGTGCGCGCTGGATGAAGCGCGGCGTGCCGCCGACGGCGCGGAAGGCGCGCACCGGCGAATTCACGCCGCCAGGGATCACGCGCTGCGCGCGGGCAAACAACTCTTCGTTAATGGACACGACGCGGCACACCTTTGTTTCGGGGGTCTTCGGGTTCGGGTTCGGGCAGGCCGCCTTCGCCTTCCTCGCCTTCCTCGGGCGGCGGCAGGGCCCAGAAGAAGCGGTCGGGCACGATGTGGCCCATGCCGGGGCGAAAGCCCGCGTCCAGCGCCTGGTCCAGGAACGACAGCGCCTCGCCGACCGCGGCCTGCAGCTCGCTGCCCGAGGCCAGCAGTGCCGCCAGCGCCGCGGCCAGGGTGTCGCCGGCGCCCATGAAGCTGGCGTCGAAGCGTTCGAACTTCTCGCCCGTCAGCGCGCCCTGCGGCGAGGCCAGCACGTTGTCGATGAACTGTTCGGTCCCCTGCTTGGAAGGCTTGCCGGCCAGGATCACGCCGGTGACGAGCACGTAGCGCGTGCCATGCTCGCCGGCGGCCACGGCCAGCTCGCGCGCCGAGGGCGGGCGCTCGCTGTCCCACTCGGGCAGCAGGAAGTCCTGCAGCGTCTTGTGGCTGCCCACCAGCACCTCGGTGGCGGGCAGGATGAGTTCGCGGAAGGCGTCCAGGTAGGGCTGCAGCGCGTCCTCTTCCATCCAGCTCAGGTTGGGCAGGTAGGACACCAGCGGCAGCTCGGTGTAGTCGGACAGGATCTCGGCCACCGCCGAGACGTTGTCGGCGTTGCCCAGGAAGCCGACCTTCCAACCCGACAGCGTGACGTCCTCGAGGATGGTGCGCGCCTGCTCGGCGACGACGTCGGCATCGATCTCGTGCTGGTCGAAGGTGTCGGCGGTGTCGCGCATCACAATACTCGTGACCACCGGTAAGGCATGTGCGCCCATCGCGGCGATGGTGGCGACGTCGCCGGCCATGCCGCCGGCGCCGCTGGGGTCGCTGGCGTTGAAGCACATCACGCAGGCCGGCGGCGCGGGCTCGGCCGTCGGGTCTTCTTGGGCCGTGGCCGGGGTGGGTTCGGGGGTCATGGGCGGGCCTGAACGCGAGCGGGTCGCGGTGTCGTCGCGGGCGGTTGGGCGTTGCCGCCGAACCTCTAGCGGAATGTGAGGAACGATCTGTAGGTCCTCACAATTCCTCGAAAATTGCCGGAGTGGGGTGGCTACAATCCGCGTCCATTGTAGTGAGGTGACAGTCTGACCGTGAGCGAACCGCGTAGCTGGATGTGCTTGATCTGCGGCTGGATCTACAGCGAGGCTGAAGGGGACCCCGACCACGGCATTGCGCCGGGCACCGCCTGGGCCGATGTCTCGATGAATTGGACCTGCCCCGAGTGCGGTGCGCGCAAGGAAGATTTCGAGATGGTCCAGATCTGAGGCCAACGCCGCGGGCATAGCGCCCGTGGCACCGACCGTCCTCGAGGAGAAGAGCGCTTGGAGACTCAGGTTCCTGACGCAGGCGCCACCGGTGCCGTCATCGCGGCCGCCGGTGCCAAGGTGCTGGTCATCGACGACAGCAACACCATCCGGCGCAGCGCCGAGATCTTCCTGCGCCAGGGCGGCCACGAGGTCCTGCTGGCCGAGGACGGCTTTGATGCCCTGGCCAAGGTCAACGACCACGACCCCGAGCTGATCTTCTGCGACATCCTGATGCCGCGGCTCGACGGCTACCAGACCTGCGCCATCATCAAGCGCAACCCGCGCTTCGCGCATGTGCCGGTCATCATGCTGTCGTCCAAGGACGGCTTGTTCGACAAGGCGCGCGGGCGCATGGTCGGGTCCGAGGACTACCTGACCAAGCCCTTCACCAAGGAACAGCTGCTGCGGGCGGTCGATGCCTACCGACGCCACCCGGCCTGAATGCACGGCACCCCTTTCGAGGACCCTCTGATGCCGATCCACAAGATCCTCGTCGTCGACGACTCCAAGACCGAACTGCACCACCTGTCGGAACTGCTGGGCAAGCGCGGCTACACCGTGCGCACGGCAGAGAACGGCGAAGAGGCGATGCGCCGCCTGGCCGACGACAAGCCCGACCTCATCCTGATGGACGTGGTGATGCCGGGCCAGAACGGCTTCCAGCTCACGCGCAGCATCACGCGCGACCCGCGCTTCTCCGACGTGCCGGTGATCATGTGCACCAGCAAGAACCAGGAGACCGACAAGGTCTGGGGCATGCGGCAGGGGGCGCGCGACTACATCGTCAAGCCCGTCAACGCCGACGAGCTGATCGCCAAGATCAAGGCCTTCGACTGAACCATGTGGGCCCCCAAGCTTGCGGCTGCGCCGCTGCGCCTGCCCCCGACGGGGATGCCAGCCGCCTTGAGACGGCTCGGCGGCGGCTGAAATGGCCAATCGCGAAGCACTGAGGGAACTGCAAAGCCGCCTCGCCGAGCGGCTGCAGCAGGCGCGCACCGAGACCCGCGTGCTGTCCTGGCTGGCCGTCGAATGCGCCGGCCAGGGCCTGCTGTTTCCGCTGCCGACGGCGGGCGAGATCTTCTCCGTCGGCAGCCTGGTGCCGGTGCCGCACACCCAGCCCTGGTTCATGGGCGTGGCCAACCTGCGCGGCGGGCTGCACGGGGTCATCGACCTGGCGGCCTTCCTCGGCCTGCGCGAACCGCTGGCGCTGGACGCCGTGCGCGAGCACGCGCAGATCCTGGCACTGAACAGCCAGCATGGTGCCCACTGCGCCGTGCTGGTGGACAGCCTGGCCGGGCTGCGCAGCCCCGGGCAGCTCAGCGCCGAGCCTGCAGAGGCCGGCGACGCGCCGGCGCGGCCGGCCTTCGCCGGCGGCCGCTGGCGCGATGCCGAGGGCCGGCCCTGGCAGGAAATCGACCTCGCCGCGCTGGCCCGCAACGAGCAGTTCCTGGCCATCGCGGCATGAGGTCACGCTACTCCTCCCTCGCGCCGATGCCGCGCGCCGGAACCCCAGAAAGGACGACATGAGCTTCCTAGACCGGATCAAGGGCACAGGACGGGGCGCCAACGACGCCCCGCCGGCCGCGGCCCCCTTCGACGAGCTGGCGCCGCCTGCCAACCCGATGGAGAACACGGTGCGCCTGGGGCACAGCACGATGGCGCCGGAGCCCGCGCAGACCGAGGCCGATTCCTCCATCATTTCCGAGGCCGCACCCTCGGAGCTGGCCGCCGAATTCAGCGACACCCGCCAGCCCGGTGCAGCGCCGGCCGGTGAATTCACCAGCGGCCTGCCGGTGGTCGGCCGCTGGCCGCTGGCGCGCCAGCAGCGCGCGATGGTGGTGCTGTTCGGCATCGGCCTGGTCGGCTTGCTGCTGACCACGGTGCTCGCGCTCACCGCCAGCAGCCGCAGCGCTTCGCAGGTGGCGGCCGCCGGCCAGGCAAGCACCCAGTCGCAGCGCCTGGCCAAGTCGGTGTCGCAGGCGCTGGTCGGCAACACCGCGGCCTTCGGCGAAGTCAAGGACAGCATCGAGGTGCTGGCGCGCAACGTGCGCAGCCTGAAGACCGGCGACGGCGGCGTGGCCGCGGCGCCGGGCTCGCTGCAGGACCAGGTCGAGCCGCTGCTGCCGCTGGTCGACCGCGCCGAGAAGAACGCGGGCATCGTGCTCGGCCAGCAGAAGACGCTGACGCAGGTCGGCCAGGCGCTGCGCGCCATCAACCGCCAGAGCGCCGACCTCCTGGAAACGGCCGAGACCGTGTCCTCGCTGAAGCTGCAGGGCGGCGCCTCGGCGTCCGAACTCTCGGCCGTGGGCCAGCTGGTGATGCTGACGCAGCGCATCGGCAAGAGCGCCAACGAGTTCCTCACCACCGAAGGCGTCAGCGCCGAGGCCGTGTTCCTTCTCGGCA
>CAIWPS010000257.1 GCA_903914615.1 uncultured beta proteobacterium
CGGCCGCCGCGGCGGCGCGGAAGTTGTCGGCGAACTGCGCCAGCATGGCGTCGGAGACCGGCACCAGCAGCCGGCTGCCGAACTGCGCCAGCTTGCCGCTGACGACGATGGTGGCCAGGCCCGCCAGCACCGTCTGCCCGGGCTCGGCCCCGGCTTCCAGGTGCGCGGTGAGCTGCATCGACGCCGACGACCCGGCCTTGTCGGCGCCCTTGGCCAGCAGGCTGATCGAACGCGCCGCCGCGTCCAGGCCCTGGACCTCGATCTCGCCGCCGAAGCTCATCACCGCCGGGCCGACCTTGCTTTTGACCGTGCCCTTGTAGTGCGTGTCGCCGGTCTGCTCGGTGATCTGGGCGCCGGGCATGCAGGCGGCGACGGCGCGGATGTCGCGCAGCACGGTCCAGGCGGCATCGATGCCGGTGGCGACGGGGTAACGCTTGTCGAGCTTGACTTCCATGCGGTGCTTCGGGTCGGGGTTGCGGCGGCGACGATTGTCTCAGGCCCGCACTGCGCACCAGCGCATCAGCGTGGCATGCAGCTTGTCGGCGTCGATGGGCTTGGTGAGGAAGTCGTTCATGCCCACGCGCAGCGCCTCCTCGCGCTCGGTCACCAGCGCCGCCGCGGTGAGGGCGATGATGGGCAGCTGCAGCCCCACCTCGCGCAGCGCACGGGTGGCCTCGTGGCCGCTCATCACCGGCATCTGCACGTCCATCAGCACGGCGTCGTAGGCGTGGCCGGCAGCGTCGGCGCGCAGCACCGCGGCCACCGCCTCGCGGCCGTCGTGGGCCTGCGCCACCTGCACGCCCCAGCGCTCGAGCATGGCCACCGCGATCAGCATGTTGACCGCGTTGTCCTCGACCATCAGCACGCGCAGCCCTTCCAGCCCGCCGGCACCGGCCGGCAGCGCCAGCGGCGGCTCGGCCTGCGTCGGCGGCAGCGGCAGCTCGGCCCAGAAAGTGCTGCCGACGCCGGGCAGGCTGTCGACGCCGACGCTGCCGCCCATCAGGCCGGCGAGCTCGCGGCAGATCGACAGCCCCAGGCCGGTGCCGCCGTAGCGCCGCGTCGTCGATTCGTCGGCCTGCGTGAAGGGCTTGAACAGGCGCGCGCGCGTCGCGGCGTCGATGCCGGGGCCGCTGTCCTGGACCTCGATGCGCACCCAGTCGGCGCGCTCGCCGGCGAGGCGGCGGGCGTGCAGCCGCACCCAGCCCTGGTGGGTGAACTTCAGCGCGTTGGCGAGGAAGTTGCCGGCGATCTGGCGCACCCGCAGCGGGTCGCCCTGGACCACGCCGGCGAGCTCGGGCGCGAGCACGAACTGCAGCTCCAGCCCGCGCGCCTCGGCCACCGCGGCATGGGCGCGCTGGATCTGCACCAGCTCGGCGGCAAGGTCGAAGGGCAGGGTCTCGATGAGCAGCTTGCCGGCCTCGATCTTGGACAGGTCCAGGATGTCGGAGATGATGCCCGCCAGCGACTGCGCCGACTGCGCGATCTGCTCCAGGTACTGGCGTCGCCGCTCCTCGCCCAGCTCGGGGTCGCGCGCCAGGCGGGCCAGGCCGATCATGCCGTTCAGCGGCGTGCGCAGCTCGTGGCTGGTGTTGGCCAGGAAGGCGCTCTTGGCGCGGTTGGCGGCCTCGGCGGCGTCGCGGGCGCGGGCCAGGGCCTGCTCGAACTGGCGCCGCTCGGTGATGTCCTCGACGATCCACACCGTGCCGGCGCGCGCCGGCTGGCTGGGGTCGATGGCGCGGCCGCGGACGCGGGCGACGAAGCTGCTGCCGTCATTGCGCCGGCCGGCGCGCTCGATCTCGATCAGCTCGCCGCGCGCCAGCGCCGGGCCCACCAGGGCGCCAACCTCGGCATAGTCCTCGGCGCTGCTCCACACCACCATGCCGGGCTGGCCCACCAGCTCGCCGCTGCTCCAGCCGTAGATCTCCTCGAAATGGCGGTTGGCCAGCACGAAGCGCTGCTCGCGCGTGACGGCGATGCCCACCGAGGCGTTGAACAGGATGGCGTCGCGTTCCAGCCGCTCGCGTTCCTTTTCGGTGACGTCGCGGGCGTTGATGACCATGTAGTCGCGCCGGTCCATCACGAAACGCGCCGCCGAGACGATGAGCGAGAAGGTCGTGCCGTGCTTGCTGACGAAGGGCACCGGCATGTCGCTGACCACGCCGTCCTCGCGCAGCCGCCGCACGAAGTCGTCGCGCGCCTGGTCGCTGCCCCAGATGCCGAGCTCGATCGACGTGCGCCCCACGGCCTCGGCCGCGGTCCAGCCGCTGACGCGCTCGAAGCTGCGGTTGACCATGGCGTAGCGGCCGGTGGCGATGTCGGTGAGCGTGATGAGGTCGGGGCTGGTGGCCACCAGGTGCGAGAGCATGGTCTCGGAACGCCGCACCGCGTTCTCGGCGGCCTGGCGTTCGGTGTCGTCGACGAAGATGGCCAGCAGCGCCGGGCCGCCCTCGGCGTCGACGCGCACGCTGGTGGCGCGCACGGCGGCCTCGCGCCCCTGCAGCTGCAGCTTGAAGTCGGTCACCGGCAGCGCCGTGCCCAGGGGCTGGCCGTGCAGCGATTCCATGCGCTGGCGCGCGCGTTCGCGCGAGTCGCCGCTCTCGTAGAAGGCCAGCAGGTCGTGGCCGACGAAGGCGTCCAGGCCGGTCTGCTCGAACAGCGCCAGCGCCGCCGGGTTGGCGTCGAGCACGCGGCCGCCGCGGTGCAGCACCAGCGGCGTCGGGATGCGCGTGAAGAGCTCGCGGTAGCGCGTCTCGGTGGCTGCCAGCGCGGCGCGCGCTTCCTGCACCGCGGTGATGTCGCGCGCCACGCCCCAGTAGCCGGTGAAGACGCCGCGTTCGTCGAAGCGCGGCTCGCCGCTGACGAGGTAGTCATGGACCTCGCCGTCGGCCAGCGCCCAGCGCACCGGCAGGTCGCGGAAGGGCACGCGGGTGTCCATGTCGGCCTGCAGTTCGTCCAGGGTGTCGGCGTCGCAGGCGAACTGCGGCAGCTCCCAGGGCACGGCGCCGCCGCCGCGGGCCGGCGACAGCGGCTCGCTGGCGCCGCGCTGCGCCGCACCCGAGACGAGGCGGTACTGCGGGTCGACCTCCCAGTAGGCATCGGCGGCCAGGGCCAGCAGGCGGCGGAAGCGTTCCTCGCGCTCGTGCGCGGCGCGCATGTAGCGCGCCATGACCTGCGAGATCATGACCCCGCAGGCCAGGCCCGAGGCGATGGCGATGAGATGGGTGCACAGCTGGATGACGTCGGCCGGCACGTTGCCCGCCGCCGGGTGCGACGGCGAGACCGCCGCCACGACCAGCACGGCCAGCGCGGCCACCGCCGCCAGCAGCGCGCCGGCGCGCCAGCCTGCGGCGGCGCACAGCACGCAGACCATGAGGCCGCAGATCGGCAGCCCCGGCGCCGACAGCCCCCAGCCCAGGACCAGCGTGGTGCCGGCGATGGCCAGCGTGATGGCCACCAGCACGCCGGTCAGCGCCGCGGCCTGGCGCCGCGTGGCCAGGCGCGTGCCCAGCGCCGCCGCGACGCCGACCGCGGCGTACAGCGACACCAGCAGCGCCTTGTCGGGGTGGGCGTCCAGCGTCAGGCCGAGCATCGCCGCACTCACCTCGCAGGCCAGCGCGCACACCCACAGGTAGGCGCGGGTCATGGGCAGCAAGGGCGGCGGGGTCGGGGCGGCCGCGGGGCCGATGGGGGGATCGAGGTCGATCAGCGTCTCGGGCCCCATGCGTGCGGGCCTCAGGCGCTCGCCTGCGCCGCGCGCAGCTGCTCGCGCGTGGCCAGCGCGACGACGCGCGCCGCGTCCTTCCAGCCCGAATCGCGCGCCGCGGCGGCCCCGCCGCCGACCTGGCCCGGCGCGGCATAGAGCACGGCGCGCGACGAGCTGACGACGACCGGCCCCTCGGCGCGCCAGCCGGCGCGCACGGTGGCCTGCGCATCACCGCCTTGGGCGCCGATGCCGGGCACCAGCAGCGGCAGCGTGGGCGCCAGCGCGCGCACGCGCGCCAGCTCGTCGGGGTAGGTGGCGCCGACGACGAGGCCGGTCTCGCCGCCGCGGTTCCATTCGCCGGCGGCGAGGCGGGCGATGCGTTCGTAGAGCAGCTCGCCGCCGGCCAGCGGCTGCGCCTGCAGGTCGCTGCCGCCGGGGTTGGAGGTGCGGCAGAGCAGGATCAGGCCGCGGCCGTCGTAGCGCATGTAGGGCTCGATCGAGTCACCGCCCATGAAGGGCGAGAGCGTGACGGCGTCGGCGCGGTAGCGCACGAAGGCCTCGCGGGCGTACTGCTCGGCGGTGGCGCCGATGTCGCCGCGCTTGGCGTCCAGGATCACCGGCACCGCGGGCGCGACGTCGTGGATGTGGGCGATGAGGCGTTCGAGCTGGTCCTCGGCGCGCTGGGCGGCGAAGTAGGCGATCTGGGGCTTGTAGGCGCAGACGAGGTCGCGCGTGGCGTCCACGATGCCCGCGCAGAAGTCGAAGATGCGCGCCGCGTCGCCCTGCCAGGGCGCAGGAAAGCGCGCCGGCTCGGGGTCCAGGCCCACGCACAGCAGCGAGTCGTGCGCGGCCTGGGCGGCGAGCAGGCGGGCGCGGAAGCTGCCGCGCCCGGGGCTCACTGCCACCTCCGCGCCAGCGTCTCGGCCAGGCCGGTGTAGGTGCCGGGTGTGAGCTCGAGCAGGCGCTGGCGGTCGGCTTCGGGCAGCGCCAGGCCGCGGATGAAGCCCTGCATCAGCTCGCGCGTGATCGGCTTGCCCTGGGTGAAGTCCTTGAGCTGGCCGTAGGGGTCGGGCAGGCCGTGGCGGCGCATCACCGTCTGTACCGGCTCGGCCAGCACCTCCCAGGCGGCGTCGAGGTCGGCGGCGAGCGCCGCCTCGTTGACCTGCAGCTTGTCCATGCCGCGCGCCAGGCTGTCCAGCGCCAGCACGGTGTAGCCCAGCGCCACGCCCATGTTGCGCAGCACCGTGCTGTCGGTGAGGTCGCGCTGCCAGCGGCTCACCGGCAGCTTGTGGCTCATGTGGCCGAGCAGCGCGTTGGCGAGGCCGAAGTTGCCCTCGGCGTTCTCGAAGTCGATCGGGTTGACCTTGTGCGGCATCGTGCTGGAGCCGACCTCGCCCTTCTTCACCCGCTGCTTGAAGTAGCCCAGCGAGATGTAGCCCCAGACGTCGCGCGACCAGTCGATGAGCAACGTGTTGGCGCGCGCGACGGCGTCGAACAGCTCGGCCATGTAGTCGTGCGGCTCGATCTGGATCGTGTAGGGGTTGAAGGCCAGGCCCAGGCGCTCCTCGACGACGCGGCGGCTGAAGGCTTCCCAGTCGTGGCCCGGGTAGGCGGCCAGGTGGGCGTTGTAGTTGCCGACGGCGCCGTTCATCTTCGCCATCAGCGGCACCGCGGCGATGCGCGCGCGCGCCGTGGCCAGCCGCGCCGCCACGTTGGCCACCTCCTTGCCCACGGTGGTGGGGCTGGCGGTCTGGCCGTGGGTGCGGCTGAGCATGGGCAGTCCGGCCAGCGCATGGGCCATCGTTCCCAGGCGCTGCGCCACGCCGTCCAGCGCCGGCAGCAGCACCTGGGCGCGCGCCGCCTTCAGCATCAGCGCATGGCTGGTGTTGTTGATGTCTTCGCTGGTGCAGGCGAAGTGCACGAACTCGGCCGCCACCTCCAGCTCGGCCTGGCCCTTCAGGCGCGACTTGATCCACAGCTCCACGGCCTTGACGTCGTGGTTGGTGGTGCGCTCGATTTCCTTGACCGCCTGCGCGTCGGCTTCCGAGAAGCGCACGACGAGCGAGCGCAGCATGCCGCGTGCGGCTTCCGACAGCGGCCTGAACTCGTCGAAGCCGGCGTCGGACAGGGCGATGAACCATTCCACCTCGACCTGCACGCGGTGGTGCATGAGCCCGAATTCCGAGAGCAGCGGCCGCAGCGCGCCGACCTTGCCGGCGTAACGGCCGTCCAGCGGCGACAGGGCGGAGAGCTTGGACAGGTTCATGCGGGTCGGCGCAGCGGGTGGGCGGCGGCAGGGGGCGGCAGCGGCCGGGCCGGCGCGCTGCGCGGATTCTAGGCGGCGCGCCCGGCACCGAAGCCGCGAAATGCGCTCAGCAGGACCAGCTGATCTCGAAGCGGCATTCGGCGTCGCCGCAGGCCTCGCACGCCACTTCGCGCACCAGCGAGCGCGGGTGCACGAGAACGCGGAACAGGCGCTCAAAGGTGGCGGCGTAGAAGTCGCAGGCCGGCGCGGCGCTGGCCAGGCCGCGGCACAGCGGGTTGTCCTGCACCGTCAGCACCACGGGGTCACCGGCCCGGGCCTGGAAGCGGCCGCTGCCGACGAAGGTCCAGGCGTTGCGCCCGATCGCCGCCAGCAGCACGCGTGCGGCCAGCGGCGCCGGCAGCATTTTCAAGAGCACCTGCACCGGTTTCGGGATGCGCCGCGCCAGCAGGTAGTCCGCCGTGCGTGTGCCGGCGGCACGCGCCACCGCCGCCGCTTCGGCCGCGCCCAGCTGTTCGCGCAGCGCGCCGTGCAGGCGGCGCACCTCGGCCTCGTCGACCATGGCCTCGGGCGGCCGGCGCAGGTAGTGCGCAAGGCCGGCACGGCCGAACAGCGCAGCGGTGCGCTCGGGCCCGACGTGCCCGGGCAGCACCTCGGCGACGCGCGTGATGGCGTTGGGCCCGATCCGGCCCGCCGGGTGCGGCAGCGCGGCGTTCATCGGGGAGCGCTAGACGCGCGCCTGCTCGGCCTCGCTGAGCTGCTCGGTGCCACCGCCGCAGGCCATCGCGGCATTGAGCTCGCCCTGGCGCCGCTTGTGCTCGATCTTCGGCCCGTGCATCGTCACCCAGCCGGCGTCGGCCTCGGCCAGCGCCTCGGGCGTCGGCCGCTCGTAGGTGCGGCTGGCGTCGAAGGCGAAGTCCACGCCCTGGGTGCTTTGCGGCCCGCGGTAGCCGACGCGGCCGAGGTCGTAGAACTTGCGCTCGAAGCCGCTCTTCAGGAAGGCCTTCAGGCAGCCCATGAGGTACTTGCGCCGCACCTTGTCCTTCGTCCAGGGGTACTGGAAGAAGGTCTTGTTCATGAAGAAGCGGCGGTAGTTGCTCATCACGCGGTCCAGCAGCTCGGCGCGGCCCATCGCGTCGGGCTTCATGATGGGCGTGACGAAGTTGTATTTCTCGAAGTCGAAGACCTCGACCTTGTCGCCGAGCTCCTGGAACAGGTCGGAAAAGGGCCAGGGCGTGTACATGGCCCAGTTGGCCATGTCGGGGTTCCAGTCGCGCGCCATGCGGTAGGTTTCTTCCAGCGTCTCGGCGGTCTCGTTCTCCAGGCCGACGATGAACTGCGCCTCGGTCACGATGCCGGCGTCGCGCAGCAGCTGGATCGCCTTCTTGTTCTGCGCGATCGTGGTTTCCTTGTTGAAACGGTCCAGCTTCAGCTGCGCCGCCGCCTCGGTGCCCAGGCTGACGTGGATGAGCCCGGCCTTGCGGAACAGCGGCAGCAGCTTCTCGTCGCGCAGGATGTCGGTGACGCGGGTGTTGATGCCCCACAGCACCGGCAGCTGGCGCGCGATGAGCTCCTCGCAGAAGGCGATGAACTTCTTGCGGTGGATGGTGGGTTCCTCGTCGGCGAGGATGAAGAAGCCGACCTGGTGCTCGCGCACCAGGGTCTCGATCTCGTCGACCACCTTCTTCGGGTCGCGGATGCGGTAGTCGCGCCAGAACTTCCACTGGCTGCAGAAGGTGCAGGTGAAGGGGCAGCCGCGGGCGAAGTTGGGGATGGCGACGCGCACGCCCATCGGGATGTAGACGTACTTGTCCCATTCCAGGATGCCCCAGTCGGGCGTGATGCGGTCGAGGTCCTGGATCGGCGGCTCGGCCGGCGTGGCCACCACCTTGCCATCGACGAGCGTGGCGATGCCGCGCACCGTCATGCGGTCGCGGCCCCAGCTGCCGTCGTCGACCGCGCGCACGAAGTTGAGGAACACCTGCTCGCCCTCGCCGCGCACGATGGCGTCGATCCACGGCGCCTCCTTCAGCACCTGCGGGTACATGAAGGTGCCGTGGATGCCGCCGAGCACGGTGACGACGTCGGGCTTCACTTCCCTGGCGATCTTCAGCAGCCCCTCGGCCTTGTAGATGGCCGGCGTGATGGCGGTGCAGCCCACGATGTCGGGCTGCAGCTCGGCGATGCGCGCGCGCACCTGCTCGTCGCTGAGGTGGTGGGTCATGGCATCGACGAAGACCACGTCGTGGTAGCCCGCCGCCTTCAGGTAGCCGGTGAGGTAGGCGACCCAGGCCGGCGGCCAGTTGCCTGCGATCTCGGCCCCGCCCGAGTGGTAGTTGGGGTGGATGAAGAGGATGCGCATGACGGCCGTTCCGGGGCAAGACGGGCCCAGAAATTAAGCCCGCGGCGCGCCTTCGCATTTGCGCTGTGTCAAAGGCCTCTGACAACCGATCTGTCGCTCCGGGTTGACACCAGGGGAGGCGCTCAGGACAGCAGGGACCACACCGCGACGAGCGCCAGCACCAGCGCCAGCGACACGCCGTACAGCGCCGACACCATCAGCGCACGCAGCAGCCGCGGGCCCCAGCGGCCGCCGTAGACGCGACGCATCGCCAGCAGCGTGTAGATCGGCACGGCCCAGAAGGCCGGCAAGCTCAGCCAGGCCCAGCCCGGCACGGTCAGCGCCAGGGCGGCGAACCAGAAGGCATGCAGGTGCAGCGCAAACACCAGGTGCTCGGTGTAGCGGCGGCGGCGGTTCAGGTAGGCCAGCTTCAGCCACAGGGCAAAGCACGGCAGCAGCAGGAACATGGCGCCGCCCAGGTTGGACAGGAAGCGGTCCTTGAACTCGCCGACCTGCTCGCCGAAGGACTTGCCGGTGAGGTCGATGTGCTTGCCCAGGCGGCGACAGGTCCAGTCCGGCAGCCCGGTGCAGCGGAAGACACCCCCGCGCAGGCCGACGAAGATGCCGTGGCCCGTGCCCTCGTCGATTTCCAGGACAGTGAGATCGTTGGCCGACAGGCCCGGCTTGGGGCTGTCGGGCGTCACCTCGACGTGAACCATGCCGCCACCGCCGGCCACGCGCAACAGCAGCAGCGCGACGACGCTGATCGTCAAGTAGAGCCGAAGCGGCAGCACGTAGTGCTTGCGCCGGCCGGCGAAGTACTGCAGTGTCAGCTCGCCGGGCTTGACGAGCAGCAGGCGCAGCGTGCGCCACAGCGCGCCTTCGGTGCTGAGGTAGGCGCCGCCGAACTGCTGCATGAATTCGCGCAACGTCGGCGCCTTGACGTCGGTCTCCTGGCCGCAGGCCGGGCAGTAGCGCGCCGGCGGGCGCGGGCTGCGGTCCTGCAGCGGCTCGCCGCAGTTGGGGCAGGCGGCGGGCGTCGTTGCGGTGGCATGCGGCGACATCGGGACGCACGGTAGCGCAATGGCGCGCCGGCGCTACACGAGCAGCGCGGCCAGCGCCTCGGCGGCCACCACCACGGCCGCCACCATGGCGTAGGCGCCCAGCAGTGCCAGCGCCCGCAGCAGGCGCGGCCCCCATGCGCCGCCATAGACGCGGCGCAGCGCCAGCCAGGTATAGACCGGCATTGCCAGCAGGCCGGCGACCTGCAGCGGCGGCCACGCCAGCTGCATGCAGGCCAGCACGACGAAGCACCAGGCGTGCAGGTGCAGCGCGAACACCAGATGCTCGGTGTAGCGCAGGCCGCGGTTGCGGTAGAGCAGCCACAGCAAGGCCGCGAACACCGGCATCAGCACGAACATCAGCGCGCTCAGGTTGCTGCTCAGGCGATCGCCGGCCTGTCGCGCCAGCCGCAGGAATTCGCGCGGCTCGACGTCAATGCGTTCGCGCAAGCGCTCGCACAGCCAGCCGGGCAGGTTGTCGCAGAAGTACTCGCCGTTCCTGAAGCCGGCGCGTCCGAAGACGATGCCAATCTGCCCGTTGCGCCCCTTGCCTTCCAGCTTCGCCAGCACCTGGGGGTCGTCGAGCCCTCCCACCACGCCGCCGCCGGCCAGCCGCAGCACCAGCAGCGCCAGCACGCTGATCGTCAGGTACAGCCGCAGCGGCAGCACGTAATGCTTGCGCCGCCCCGCCAGGTACTGCGCCGTGAGCTCGCCGGGCCGCAGCAGCAGCAGCTTCAACGTGCGCCACAGCGCGCCCTCGGTCGACAGGTAGGCACCGCCGAACTGCTGCGCGAATTCCAGCAGCGTGGGCGGCCTGACGTTGCTCTCCTGCGCGCAGGCCGGGCAGTAGCGCGGCCGCGGCTGACCGAAGGGCTGGCCGCAGTTCAGGCAGGCGCTGGGCGGTGGGGCAGGAGGGCTCATGACTCGCCACCTTAGCGCAGCGGCGCTGACGCGAGACCACAGAATCGGGCCGTGGCGACCCTCTCTCCCGCACCCACCG
>CAIWPS010000258.1 GCA_903914615.1 uncultured beta proteobacterium
CCACCTCGTCGAAGCCGCACTCGCGCATCCAGCCCTGCAGCCGATGTGCGCAGGACTGGTGGGCGGCGGTGAGGTAGGTCACGGTGAGCTGCCCCGCTTCCTTGAAGCCGGGGTCGCTGTCCTGGGCCAGCGCCTCGGCCCAGTCCCAGACCTGCTGGCCGAGCGCGGGCGTGGCGCCGAACTTGTCGTTCAGGCGGATCTCGGCGATGCGGTGGATGTTGCGCAGCGCCTCGGCGAATTCGTAGTCCGGGTGGCCGGTCAGGCGGCGTTCGAAGGTGGCGATGATTTCGGCGCGCGGCAGCCCCAGCCCACGCGGGCCACGCACGGCCAGGATGAAGGGCCAGCCGAACTTAGCGTTGTAGGCGGCATTGAGCTGCTGGATGTGCGCGAACTCTGCGGGCGTGCAATCGGTCAGCCCCGCCCTGCCCTGCTCGTTCGTGCTCTCGGCGGTGAGGCTCTTGCTCACCATCGCCTTGCCGGCCAGTTCAGGGTGGGCGCGGATGAGCGCCAGCTGCGCCTCACGGCCGGCCCCGCGCACGGCCAGCGCCAGCGCGTGCTTCAGCGCTGCCAGCGTGGTGTAGGGCCGGCCGGCCGCGGCCGCGGCGGCAACCCAGGGCGAATGCTCGTAGGTGCCTTCGAGCAGCGCGACGAATTCGTCGGCAGCGGCGGCGTTGATTTGCGCAAGCGTGAGCATGGGCAGGCTCCCTAGCGCCAGGCAAAGGCCGTGGCGGGGTCGAAGGGGTGCACCGTCTTCCAGTGGCGCGCGATGTCGATGCGGCGGCAGATCCACACCCGGTCGCGTGACTGGATGTGGTCGAGAAAGCGCTGCAGCGCGCCGATGCGCCCGGGCTTGCCGAGCAGCCGGCAGTGCATGCCGATGCTCATCATCTTCGGCGCCTCGTCGCCCTCGGCGTAAAGCGCGTCGAAGGCGTCGCGCAGGTAGTTGAAGAAATGCTCGCCGGTGTTGAAGCCCTGGGCCTGCACGAAGCGCATGTCGTTGGTGTCCAGCGAATAGGGCACCACCAGGTGCGGCACCAGCGTGCCATCGGTCTTGGCCACCTGCAGCCAGAACGGCAGGTCGTCGCCGTAGTAGTCGCTGTCGTACTCGTAGCCGCCGTGGTCGGCCACCAGGCGGCGCGTGTTGGGGCTGTCGCGCCCGGTGTACCAGCCCAGCGGCCATTGCCCGCCGGTGAGCTCCTTCAGCAGGTGCGTGGCGACGCCGACATGGCGGCGCTCGGTGGCCTCGGGCAGGTTCTGGTAGTGAATCCAGCGCAGACCGTGGCTGGCGATCTCGTCGCCGCGCGCCATGAAGGCGGCCACCAGCTCGGGGTAGCGCTCCAGCGCGGCGGCGACACCGAAAATGGTCAACGGCAGGCCGCGGCGGTCGAACTCCTTCAGGATGCGCCAGACACCCGCGCGCGAACCGTACTCGTACATCGACTCCATCGTCATGTGCCGGTTCTCGTAGGCCTGCGCCGTGACGAGCTCGGACAGGAAGGTCTCGGACGTGGGGTCGCCGTGCAGCGGGTTGTTCTCGCCGCCTTCCTCGTAGTTCAGCACGAACTGCACGGCCACGCGCGCCTGGCCGGGCCATTGCGCATGCGGCGGGTTGCGGCCGTAGCCGCGCAGGTCTCGGGGATAGGGCAAACCGGTCATGGGCTGGGCACCAGGAGTTGCGCGAGGCTGCCCGCGCGGGGGTGGAGGCGTAGGTTGCGTTCGACGTTGCCGAGGTGGCTGGCCATCAGCCGCGTGGCGGTGCGGGCGTCGCCGCGCTCGATGGCGTCGACGATGGCCACGTGCTCCTCGGCGGAATGCTCGGCCGAATGGGCCGACTGGTACATCAGCGCGATCAGCGAACAACGGCTGAGCAGGTCGGCCAGCAGCTGCGCCAGCACCTCGTTGCCCAGCAGCCGCGCCAGCACGACGTGGAAGTCGGCCAGCAGCCGGGTGCGGCCGGTGACGTCAGTGCGGGCGACGGCGTCGGCCTCGTGCCGCAGGTGCTCGCGCAGGCGTGCGACCTGCTCGGGCGTGACCTGGGCGCAGAGCTCGCGCACCAGCTGCACCTCGATCATCTTGCGCACCTCGAAGACCTGGCGCGCTTCCTCGATGCTGGGTTCGGCGACGAAGGCGCCACGCGCCGGCTCGAGCTTCACGAGGTGGTCGCGGCTCAACTGGTTCAGCGCCTGGCGCACCAGCGTGCGGCTGACCTTGAAGATGTCGGCGATCTGCTGCTCGGCGAGCTTGGTGCCGGGCATCAGGCGGCGCTCGACGATGGCCGTGGTGATGGCGTCGGCGATGCGCTGCGTGCTGCCCGGCGCAGGCGCTGCCACGGTCGCCCGCGTCCGCGCCGCAGGCGGCGACGGCGGCTGGATGACCTTGAGGTTGGCGCGGCTGCGGGCCATGCTTCGGGGTGGGGCTTGCGGGTCGGCGAGGCTTGACGTGTATGCCAAAGTGTATACAGTTCGGCGCAGTTCGCAAGCGCAGGCGCGTCGCCTGCGGTCCGCGCCACCCCACCCTCTGCAGCCTTTCGGGGCCGATCGCAAGCCATGGGCCACCTCAGCACCCACGTTCTCGACACCGCGCATGGCTGCCCCGCTGCCGGCATGAAGGTGACGCTGCAGCGGCTGGATGCCGGTGGCGCCGTGACGCTGAAAAGCCTGGCGCTGAACCACGACGGCCGCGCCGACGGCCCGCTGCTCGATGCGCAGACCATGGCGGTCGGCCGCTACCGCCTGCTCTTCGAGGTGGCGCCCTACTTCCGTGCACGCGGCGTGGCGATGCCCGAGCCGCCGTTCATCGACGTGGTGCAGCTGGACTTCGGCATCGCCGATGCGGCGGGCCACTACCACGTGCCCTTGCTCGTCAGCCCCTACAGCTACAGCACCTACCGGGGCTCGTGATGCCACGGGCACACTGACCGCGGCACGACGATTGCGAGGGCCCCTGCGTTCATGGAAACCTACCTGCTCGACTGGGCCAACCTGCTGCTGCGGTGGACCCATGTCATCGTCGCCATCGCGTGGATCGGCTCGTCGTTCTACTTCGTCTTCCTCGACAGCAGCCTGACGAAGCCGGAAGACCCGCAGCTCAGGGACAAGGGCGTCGACGGCGAGCTGTGGGCCGTGCACGGCGGGGGCTTCTACCACCCGCAGAAGTACCTGGTGGCGCCCAAGACGCTGCCCGAGCACCTGCACTGGTTCTTCTGGGAAAGCTACTCGACCTGGCTGTCGGGCTTCGCGCTCTTCACGGTGCTGTACCTGTTCAACGCCAGCACCTTCCTCGTCGACCCGCGGGTGCATGCCTGGGCGCCGTCCACCGCCGTGGCCGCGGCGCTGGGCTTCCTGGTGCTGTTCTGGCTGGTGTACGACCAGATCTGCCGCAGGGTCGGTGAACGAAGTGGCGCCGACTCCACAGGGCAGCCTGCGGCCGCCGTGGGTGGCGACGCCATCGTCGGCGCCCTGGTCTTCGTCTACGTCATCGTCGCGTCC
>CAIWPS010000259.1 GCA_903914615.1 uncultured beta proteobacterium
CCCCGCGGTCGAGCGCGAGACCTGGGTGACTGTGGGCATGGCGCTGCACAAGGACGTCGGCGGCGCGCTGGGATTCGACTTGTGGTCGACCTGGTCGAAGTCGTGCCCGGAGAAGTTCGACCCGCAGGACCAGCAGCGCGTCTGGCGCAGCTTCCACAACAAGCCCATGGGGCAGGCTGTCCAGCTCGGCACTGTCTTCGACCTGGCCTACAAGCACGGCTTCAGCCGGCCCAAGCCGGCCCTGATGCTGGTGACGCCGCCGGCGGCCGCTGGCAAGCCGGATCCGCGCACGCTGAACACCGTCCCCGAGGTCGTCGAAGGGCCGAAGGTTCAGCTGCAGGCCATGCCGGTGCAGGGCCTGAACGACTTGGCACGGTGGATCTTCGACTCCACGCCCAACGCGCACGGCCTGCTGGCCCAGGCAACGGCGCTGGCGCTGGTCGCGGTCTGCGCGGGCCGGCGCTACAAGAGCGAGTTCGACGACCCCGCCAGCCTCTTCTTTGGGCTGCTCACGCCCACGACGGCGCAGGCCGCCCCGATGCTGACCGCCGCCGAGTCGGCGCTGATCGACATGGATCTGCGCCGCCTGGTGCGCAGCCAGCGCATGGGCAGCGCGCAGCAGGTCTACGCCAGCTTCGTGCGCAGCTCCAGCGTGCTCTACGCCGCTGACGACTGGGGTGACCAGCTCGCGCACGCCAAGCGCCAGCCATCGGGCCTGCTGTCGATAGCCCACAGCGTGCTGGCAGGGCGGGTGCATGGCGCCAAGGACATCGCGCTGGACAACTGGGCCGAGATCGGGCTGAAGAAGCCCGACGGCGAGACCAGTCACATGCCCACGCTGTACCGGCCGTCGCTGACGCTGCTGGCCGCGATCGCGGAGCCGCAGCTGCGGGCGGTGTTCAAGCGCCAGGAGTTCGGCCGCGGCGCCCTGGGATCCATGCTCTTCATCCCGGCCCTTGACCTGGCGGGATGGACCGACAGGTCGGTCACGGCCCCCACGGCGCTGCCGGCCTCGGTGGTCGATCGGCTCCGCGAGCTGCGCGGCATCGCGCCTGGCACCGTCGGCGAGACGCAGGAAATTGACTCGATCCTGATCAGGCCGACACCGACCACGGTGCGCTTCGCGTGCGACCTGGCCGGCGCCGAGCAGCGCTGGATCGAGCACGGCCGCCAGGTCGCGCCCTACCTGCGGCCGCTGAGCTGGGGCGGCAGGATCACTATGCGCCGGCTCTGCGTGGGCATGGCGGCCTTTTGCGACCCCAAGGTTCCGCTGGTGCGACCGGAGATGCTGGCGTGGTGCGAGCGCCTGGTGCGCGAGTGCCTGGACATCACGTTGGCCGAGCTCACGCTCTTGGGCGACGAGGACGATCGGCCAGGCGCCGGCGAGTACCTCCTGGAAATGATCACTCGGGCCGGCCCGGCCGGCGTTCGCTACGGCGACCTTCCCAAGTATTGCAAGCCGTACCGGCGCCTGAACAAGGAAGACCGGGACGAAGTCGTCGGTCGGCTCCTGTCTGATGACTCCATAACCGAGATCGAAAGTCCGCTTGGTCGGGGCCGGGTGTACATCGCTCGCCAGTTCGTGATCGAGCGCGCGTGGAAACCGCAAAAGGAGACCGTTGAGACCGATCAGGGAAAACCCGGTCTCCGGTCAGAACCCGCGTCAACGCTTGCGAATTGACGAAAAAGAGACCCGGAGACCCGGAGACCGTAATTTCTGAACATGGGGTATGAGACCCCGGGGAAGGCGATATGGCTATGAAAGAAACCACTCTCTTAGGGTCTCCGGTCTCCGGGTCTCCTTTTGGTGAAAAACCCAATGAATCCAATCTGTTAGATGGAGACCACCCCCGGTCTCCCTTTGAAAAGCCGGTCTCCGCTTCGATCGTCGAGCTGACGCCGGCGCAGCAGGTGGTCGCCGAGCAGCTGCTGGAGTTCTGCCGCGGCGAGTCGGAGCACTCGATCGCCACCCTCATGGGCTACGCCGGCGTCGGAAAGACCACTGTCGTCGCGCATGTGGTCCACGCCCTGGCGGCAGAGGGCGTTCGGATCGTCGTGCTTGCGCCCACGCACAAGGCCCTGGCCGTGCTGTCCGAGAAGATCGACGACGAAGGCGTGGCGACGATGACGCTGCAGGCGGCGCTGGCGCTGAAGGTGTCGGAGCGTCCGGATGGCACGCAGACCGTGGTCGACAAGGGCGAGGAGGGGAGCCTGCGCGACTATCAGCTCGCCATCGTCGACGAGGCCTCGATGGTCAGCGAAGCAATGTTTTCCACGGCCATGATCAAGCGAAGGCGGTGCCGGCTGCTGTTCGTGGGAGATCCCGCCCAGCTGCCGCCGGTCGACAAGTCCGCCAGCGACACCGCCCAGCCCGACGCTGATGGCCTGTCGCCAGCCTTTGGGCCGCTGGTGCCGCTCCAGTGGCGGTTGACAGAGGTCGTGCGCCAGGCGCAGGGCAACCCCATCATTCGGGTGGCCACGGTCGCGCGAGGCTGCATCGACGCCGGCGCGGAGTTCGGGCTTCAGACCATCGCCGAGCAGCTGCAGGACGGCGACGACGACTTTATGGCCATGCAGCCCGGCGGCATCCTCGATGTCGCTCGCCTGGTGGCCGACGCCATCAGCTACGGTCAGGACACCCGGGCCCTCGCCTGGGACAACAACACGGTGCAGGCGATCAACGCGCACGTGCATTCGATGGTGCACCCCGGCAAGGGCGACTACCCCGACGGCACGCTGCTGATGGCGCAGGATGGATTCACCGGCATCATGGTGGGCGAGCATCCAGTCAAAGCCCAGGTGCGCAACTCGGCGCTGCTGACGGTGCGCGGGTGCCGATCGGCCCGTCACCCGGTAGACGGCGCGCGCGAGGCCTACGAGCTCGAGCTTGAGGACGAGAGCGGCGTTCGGCTCAAGTGCTGGTTTGCTCGCGACCAGAAGCAGTGGCAGGCCGACATCAGCGAGTGCTTCGCCGAGTACCGCCGGCTGAAGCTGCGCGAGCAGATGGCTCACGGGCCGGAGCGCGACGCGATCGGCAAGCAAGCTCGCGCCTCGTCGGATGCCGGCTGGGCGCTGAGGACA
>CAIWPS010000260.1 GCA_903914615.1 uncultured beta proteobacterium
AAGGCCACCGCCACCGCCAGGCCGGTGAAGATGAAGGTGGTGGCGTAGTACAGCGTGTAGCTGAACCCCGCCGCCGAGCCGAAGGCCCCCTTGACCAGCAGCGCCAGCACCTGCCCCGGCGGGAAGCCGACCAGCGTGACGACGATGCCTGCGACAAGCAGCGCCAGCGCCAGGTTCAGCGCCGGCAGCAGTGCCACGTCCATCCAGCGCGGCAGTTCCACCGGCTGGCTCAATGGGCACCTCCCATCAGGCGCCCCAAGGCACCTTCGCTGCACTGCTCGATAGGCAGCTCGCCTGCGATGCGCCCGGCGTTCATCACCACCACGCGGTCGGACAGGGCCAGGATCTCGTCGAGCTCGGACGACACCACCAGCACCGCGCCGCCGGCGTCGCGCATGGCGCGCAGGCGGCCGTGGATGAACTCGATGGCGCCGATGTCGACGCCGCGCGTCGGCTGGCCCACCAGCAGCACCTGCGGTTCGTGCACGGCCTCGCGCGCCAGCACCAGCTTCTGCTGGTTGCCGCCGCTGAACTTGCTCGATCGCAGCAGCGGGTTGCGCGGCCGCACGTCGTAGCGTTCCATCATCGCGGCGCAATCGCTCTTCATGCGGCGCTGGCGCATCCAGCCGCGGCGGTCGTAGCGCGGCTGCTGCTGGTAACCCAGGGCGGCCGATTCCCAGGCCGCGAAGGGCAGCACCAGACCGCGGCGGTGGCGGTCTTCGGGCACGTGGGCCAGGCGCAGCTCGCGCGCCTGGCGGGTGCCGAGCCAGCGGCCGGCGCTGAAGGTGGCCGGGCCCAGCGTGAGTTCGCCCTGCGTCGGCGCGAGCAGGCCCGAGAGCACGTCCAGCAGTTCGCTCTGGCCGTTGCCAGAGACCCCGGCGACGCCGACGATCTCGCCGGCGCGCAGCGTCAGCGACACATCGGCCAGCCGGGCCACGCCAAGGGCGTCGGTCCAGTGCAGGCCGCGGGCGTGCAGCAGCACGGCGCCGATGCCCGCGCCGCCGTCGCCTTCGCGCCGCGCCAGGTTGACGCGGCGGCCGACCATCGCTTCGGCGAGGCCGTCGATGCTGGTGTCCTGGATGCCGCAGTCCAGCACCACCTGGCCGGCGCGCATCACCGTGACGGCGTCGCACAGGGCCATGATCTCCTTGAGCTTGTGCGTGATCAGCAGCACCGTGGTGCCGCGCCCGCGCAGGCCGCGCAGGGTGTCGAAGAGCTGCTCGGTCTCCTGCGGCGTCAGCACGGCGGTGGGCTCGTCCAGGATCAGGATGCGCGCGCCGCGGTACAGCGCCTTGAGGATCTCCAGCCGCTGCCGCTCGCCCACCGGCAGGTCGGCGACGAGCGCATCGAGGTCCACCTGCAGCCCGGTGTCCTGCATCAGCTTGACCAGCTCGCCGCGCACCTGCGCGCGCGCCGGGCGCAGCCGCCAGTTCGGCTCGGCGCCCAGCATCACGTTGTCCAGCGCCGACAGCGTGTCGACGAGCATGAAGTGCTGGTGGACCATGCCGATGCCCAGGCGAATCGCCTCGCGCGAGCCGGCGATGCGCGCGGTGCGGCCATCGATCTCGATCTCGCCGGCATCGGCCTGGTAGAAGCCGTAGAGGATGGACATCAAGGTGCTCTTGCCGGCGCCGTTCTCGCCGACGATGCCGTGCACGGTGCCGGCGGCCACGCGCAGGTGCACGTCGCGGTTGGCATGCACCGCGCCGAAGCGCTTGTCGATGTGGCGCATGGCCACCGCCGGTGGCGCGCCGGCGGCGCCGGCTGCAGCCATCACTTGCAGGCCAGGTTCGCCATGTAGTCGATGACCTTGATCTTGCCGCCGATGATGTCGGCGCGCGCGGCGTCGACGCGCTTCCTCATCTCCGGCGTCACCAGCTTGGCGTTGTTCTCGTCGATGGCGACGTCGACGCCGCCTTCCTTCAGCCCCAGCGAGGTGACGCCCGGCGTCACGCCCTTGAAGGCCTGGTAGACGGCGACGTCGACGCGCTTGACCATGCTCGTGAGCATGGTGCCGGGCTGCAGGTGGTTCTGGTTGCTGTCGACGCCGATGGCCAGCTTGCCGGCGTCCTTGGCCGCCTGGTAGACGCCGATGCCGGTGCCGCCGGCGGCGGCGAAGACGACGTCGACGCCGGAAGCGAACTGCGAGCGCGCCAGCTCGGCGCCGCGGGCGGGGTCGTTCCAGGCCTGGGGCGTGGTGCCGGTCATGTTGATGGTGACCTCGGCCTTGGGATTGGCGTACCTGGCCCCCTGCTCGAAGCCGCAGGAGAACTTGCGGATGAGCGGGATGTCCATGCCGCCGACGAAGCCGACCTTGCCGGTCTTGCTGGCCATGGCCGCCATCAGGCCGACGAGGAAGCTGCCCTCCTGTTCCTTGAAGACGATGCTCTGCACGTTGGGCAGGTTGACGACGGCGTCGATGACGACGAACTTCTGCTTCGGGAAATCCTTGGCCACCTTCTCGGCCGCGCTGCCCTGGCTGAAGCCGATGCCCACGATGGGGTCGGCGCCGCGCTCGGCCATGCGGCGCTGCGCCTGTTCACGCTGGGCCGGGTTGGCGATCTCGAATTCGAGGTAGGACTTGCCGGTTTCCTTCTTCCACTTCTCGGCGCCGTTGTAGCCGGCCTGGTTGAAGGACTTGTCGAACTTGCCGCCCATGTCGAAGATGACGGCGGGTTCGGCGAGCGCCGGGCCCGCGGCGGCAGCCAGGGCCAGCAGGGCGAAGGGCAGGAGACGCTTGGAGCGCATGGGCATGGACCAGGGCAGGGACAAGCCGGACAGGATAGCAAGAGTCGCGCCGATGACCCGTCCCCACTCGCCCTAGGCCGGCCCCCGCCGGCACGCGCCTTGCTGCCCCTACGATCGCACCATGACCGCAGCTCCCCGCACCCCCGCCGACCCCGCGCGCCTGCGCGCCCTGCCCAAGGTGCTGCTGCACGAGCACCTGGACGGCGGCCTGCGCGTGGCGACGCTGTTCGAGCTGCTGCGCCAGCGCGGCATCGAGCCGCCGGCGCCCGACGAGGCCGCGCTGGCGGCCTGGTTCGACGCCAACGCCCACGCCGGCAGCCTGGTGAAGTACCTCGAAGGCTTCGCGCTCACGGTCGAGGCCATGGCCAGCCCCGAGGCGATGGAGCGCGTGGCCTTCGAAGCCGCCGTCGACGCCCATGCCGACGGCGCCGTGCTGGCCGAGTTCCGCATCGCGCCGCTGCTCTTCGAGAGCCACGGCGTGGGCGGCGAGAGGGCGGTGGAAGCGCTGCTCGCCGGCCTGGCGCGCAGCCCGCTGCCGCTGGGGCAGGCCAGCGGCCTCATCGTCTGCGCCATGCGCCACCTGCCGCCGGCCGAGTCCGAGCGCGCGGCGCGGCTGGCGCTGCGCTACCGCGATCACGGCGTCGTCGGCTTCGATCTCGCAGGCGCCGAGTTCGGCCACCCGCCCGGCCAGCACGCCGCGGCGCTGCAGCTGGTGCGCGACGGCGGCCTGGCGATCACGCTGCACGCCGGCGAGGCCGACGCCGCCGAGCGCGTGGTCGAGGCCGGCCGCCTGGGCGCGCGGCGCATCGGCCACGGCGTGCGCCTGGTCGACGCGCTGCACGACCCGGCGCACCCGCAGCGGGCGGCGCTGGTCGACGAGGTGCGCGCGCTTGGCCTGCACCTGGAGGTCTGCCCGACCAGCAACGTCCACACCGGTGCGGCGGCTTCGGTGGCGCAGCACCCCATCACCGCACTGTGGCGCGCCGGCGTGAGCCTGAGCTACCACACCGACAACCGCCTGATGTCCTGCATCACGCAGGCCGAAGAGGCTGGCGCCCTGCTACGCGAGACGCCGCTCGTGGAGGCCGACCTGCTGGCGATGGCGCGCCAGGCGGCGCAGCATTCCTTCCTGCCCGCGGACGCCAGGGCACGCGCCGCAGCCGCCATCGCGGCCTGGGCCGGCTGAGGGCGCGCGCAAGCCCGCAGGGGCGGGCGCGGTCCGGCCTCGGATCCGGCCTCAGGGCTCGCGCAGGGCCTGGGTCTCGGGGTGGCGCCGCATGTAGGCGGCAACGTAGCTGCACGCCGGCCGCACGCGCAGGCCTTGCGCCCGGGCCCAGGCCAGCGCCGCCGCCACCAGCGCCGCCGCCACGCCGCGGCCCTGGGCCTCGGGCGGCACCTCGGTGTGGTGCAGCACCATCACCCCGCCCTGCAGGCGGTAGCTGCACAGGGCCAGCTGCGCGCCCAGCCGGGCCTCGAAGCGCCCTGCCTGCGGGCTGTGGGTGACCTCGAAGGACATCGTGCGATTGTGCGCGCGCCGCTCCCACCGGCGCCGCGGTTTGGGTTCCAATGCAGCCTGCCACGGCAGCGTGGCGCGCAGCAGGGGCGGCAGCGTGGCGGCACACAGGCACTGGTATCTCGAGGGCATCACGTCCGACGGCTCGCGCCGCGCGCACCCGGTGACGAAGCTGCCCTTCCGCGTCGGCCGCGAGGCCGGCAACGACCTCGCCATCGACGCCCGCGGCCTCAGCCGCCAGCATGCCGAACTGCGCAGCGACGGCGAGGGCGGGCTGCTGGTGGCCGACCTGGGCAGCACCAACGGCACCTTCGTCAACCGCGAACGCATCACGGCGCCGCGCGTGCTGGCCGAGAACGACGTCGTCCACTTCGGCAACGCCGAGTACCGGCTGGGTGCTGAGGTGACGACCATCCTGGCGACGGCGCCCGCCGACGAACGCACGCTGATCGTGCCCAAGGGCCAGGCGCTGTCCGAGAACTTCGTCCGCCACGAGCGCCAGTTCGAGGAACTGCTGCAGGGCCGCGGCCTGGCGGCGGCGCTGCAGCCCATCGTGCGCGCCGACGACGGCCGCCTCTTCGCCTACGAACTGCTGGGCCGCAGCACCCACCCCGAGCTGCCCGCCGCGCCGGCCCGGCTCTTCCACCTGGCGGCGCTGCTGGACCGCGAGGTCGAGCTCAGCGAGGCCTTCCGCCGCCATGCCGTGCCGGTCATCGCGCCGCGCCTGAACGGCGCCCTGCTGTTCGTCAACGCCCACCCCAAGGAGACCTTCAGCGAGGCCTTCTTCGCATCGCTGGAGCGGCTGCGCGCGCTGCCCGGCGCGCCCCAGCTGGTGGTGGAGGTGCACGAGACCGCCGTGGTCGAGGTCGAGCGCATGCGCGAGCTGGCGGCGCGGCTGGCCGGCATCGGCATGCGCTTCGCGTACGACGACTTCGGTGCCGGCCAGGCGCGGCTGAACGAGCTCGGCGAGGTGCCGCCGCACTTCGTCAAGTTCGACATGGGCCTGCTGCACCGCCTGCACGAGGCCGACGCGAAGAAGCAGCGCGTCGTGCGCGAGCTCGTCAAGCTGGTGCTGGACCTGGGCTCGGTGCCGCTGGCCGAGGGCATCGAGCTCGAGGCCGAGGCCGCGGTGTGCCGCGAGATGGGCTTCAGGCTCGTGCAGGGCTACCTCACCGGGCGCCCGGTGATGGTGGAGATGCCGGCGACGTAGCCGGCGGCGGCCTGGTGAGGAAGCCTCAGGCGCGGCGGAAGAGCCCGGCCAGCCAGCCCTTGAAGACGGTCCACATCAGCGCCAGCGCGTTGAGCTCGCGCACCGGGGCCGGCGCAGGCGCGGGGGCCGGCGGCGCGGGGGCGGCACCGG
>CAIWPS010000261.1 GCA_903914615.1 uncultured beta proteobacterium
GATGTTCGTGCTGACGGTGGGCGACGGTGTCGTCGGCTTCACGCTGGACCCCAACCTGGGCGACTTCAAGCTCACCCACCCCAGCATCCACGTGCCCGAGGACACCCAGGAATTCGCCATCAACAGCAGCAACGCCCGCTTTTGGGAGCCGCCGGTGAAGCGCTATGTCGACGAATGCCTGGCCGGCCGCACGGGCCCGCGCGGCAAGGACTTCAACATGCGCTGGATCGCCAGCATGGTGGCCGAGGCGCACCGCATCCTGATGCGCGGCGGCGTCTTCATGTACCCGCGCGACACCAAGGACCCGGCCAAGCCCGGCCGCCTGCGCCTGCTCTACGAGGCCAACCCCGTAGGCTTCATCATGGAACAGGCCGGCGGCCGCGCCAGCACCGGGCGCCAGCCGGTGCTGGGCGTGAAGCCGAGCGCGCTGCACCAGCGCATCGGCCTGGTCTTCGGCAGCAGGAACGAGGTCGAGCGCATCGAGCGCTACCACCACGACCCGGCGACGCGCGAAGTCGCCAACCCCCTGTTCGCCGAACGCAGCCTGTTCAGAGACTGACCCGGAAAGCACTTCATGAGCGAGAAGCACCCCATCATCGCCATCACCGGGTCTTCCGGTGCCGGCACCAGCTCGGTCACGCGCACCTTCGAGAACATCTTCCGCCGCGAGAAGGTGCGCGCCGCGGTCATCGAAGGCGACAGCTTCCACCGCTACGACCGCAAGGAGATGCGCGCCCGCCAGGCCGAGGCCGAGCGCGCCGGCAACCGCAACTTCAGCCATTTCGGGCCCGAGAACAACCTCTTCCCCGAACTCGAGAACCTCTTCCGCAGCTACGGCGAGAACGGCCGCGGCCAGCGCCGCAAGTACCTGCACGACCCCGCCGAGGCCGCGCCCTACGGCCAGGAGCCCGGCACCTTCACGCCCTGGGAGGAACTGGCCGGCGACACCGACCTGCTGTTCTACGAAGGCCTGCACGGTGCCGTCATCACGCCCGAGGTCGACGTGGCGCGCTACCCCGACCTGCTGATCGGCGTCGTGCCCGTGATCAACCTGGAGTGGATCCAGAAGCTGTGGCGCGACAAGAACGTGCGCGGCTACTCGGCCGAGGCCGTCACCGACACCATCCTGCGCCGCATGCCCGACTACGTGCACTACATCGTGCCGCAGTTCGCCCACACCCACGTGAACTTCCAGCGCGTGCCCATCGTCGACACCAGCAACCCCTTCATCGCGCGCGACATCCCGCAGCCCGACGAGAGCCTGTGCGTGATCCGCTTCGCCAACCCCAAGGGCATCGACTTCCCCTACCTGCTGAGCATGATCCACGACAGCTTCATGTCGCGCGCCAACACCGTGGTCGTGCCCGGCGGCAAGATGGAACTGGCGATGCAGCTCATCTTCACGCCCTTCATCTGGCGCATGATGGAGCGGCGCAAGCGCGCGCTCGGCGCGCTGTAGCACGGCCCATGTCAGGCGACCTGGCGGCGTTGGTCTGGGACGTCGACGGCACCGTCGCCGAGACCGAACGCGACGGCCACCGCGTCGCCTTCAATGCCGCCTTCGCGCAGCTGGGGCTGCCCTGGCGCTGGGACCCGGCGCGCTACGGCGAGCTTCTGCAGGTGACGGGCGGCCGCGAGCGGCTGCTGCACGACCTGGCCACCCGCGATGACGCGCCGCCCGCCGGCGCAGAACGCGAAGCGCTGGCGCGCGAGCTGCACGCGCGCAAGAACGCGGCCTATGCCGACATCGTCGCGCAGGGAGGCATCGCCGCACGCCCCGGTGTGCAGCGCCTGATGGCCGAGTGCCGCGAAGCCGGCGTGGCCCTGGCCGTGGCGACGACGACCAGCCGCAGCAATGTCGAGGCGCTGTTCGCCAGCCTTTTCGGCCCCGACTGGCCGGCCGGTTTTGCCGCCGTCGTCTGCGCCGAAGACGCACCCGCGAAGAAGCCCGACCCGCAGGCCTACCGCCTGGTGCTGCGGCGCCTGGGCCTGGCGCCAGCGCAGGCCTTCGCGATCGAAGATTCGCCGGCCGGCCTGCGCGCCGCGCGCGCCGCGGGCATCGCCTGCGGCGTCACGCGCAGCGCCTACTTCGCCGCGGCCGCCTTCGAAGGCGCGGCCTGGGTGCAGGACGACCTCGAGCAGCCTGCGCCCATGACCCTGAAGCGGCTGCGCCAGGCGCTGTCTGTCACCATTGCTGCTTCCGCAGCTCTTGCCTCGAAACCATGAAGACCCTTGCCCTTTCGCTTTCCGGCATGGCCGCCGTCGCGGCGCTGTGCCTGCAGGCCGCGCCCACGGCCGCCCTGGCGCAGGCCGCCACGCCGGCCGCCGCCGCCGGCAGCTGCCCCGCGCTGCTGCAGCAGACCTTCCCGCGCCTGCAGGACGAGAAGCCGCAGTCGCTGTGCCAGTACAGCGGCAAGGTGCTGCTGGTTGTCAACACCGCCAGCTACTGCGGCTACACGCCGCAGTACGAAGGCCTGGAGGCGCTGCATGCCAAGTACGCCGACAAGGGGCTGGTGGTGCTGGGCTTCCCGACCAACGACTTCGGCCAGCAGGAACCCGGCGACGGCAAGCAGATCGCCGACTTCTGCTTCAACACCTACGGCGTGAAGTTCCCGATGTTCAGCAAGTCCACGGTCAAGGGCGACGCCGCCAACCCGCTGTTCGTGGCGCTGACCAAGGCCACCGGCAAGGCGCCGGGCTGGAACTTCAGCAAGTACCTCATCGACCGCCAGGGCAACGCCGTGGCCGCCTACCCCAGCAAGGTCACGCCCAGCGACCCGCAGATGCTGGCCAGCATCGAGAAGGCGCTGGCGCAGAAGTAGGGCCTGGGGCTGCGGCGCCTCAGCGCCGCACTTTCCCGTCCCCGGTCAGCATCGAAAGCTCGACGAACGTCGACGCGCGGTGGTCGCGCGGCCCGAAGTTGACGGCGTAGCCGCCCACGTCGTAGCGCTGCAGGCTCTCCAGCCCGCTGACGAGGCTCTCGCGCGTGGGGCTGCCGCCGGCGCGGCGCAGGCCTTCGGCGAACACCTTGGCCGCGATGTAGCCCTCGATGCTGGAGTAGTTGGGCGTGGCGTCGGGGCCGGCCCGCTTGACGGCGTCCAGGTACTCGCGCGCGATCGGCGTCGTGGTGCTGAAGGGGTAGGGCATGACCTGGCTGACCATCACGCCCAGCGCCTCCTTTCCCAGCTCGTCGGCCAGCGCCTGGGTGCCGACGAAGGAGACGTTGCAGAAGCTGCCGCCGTAGCCCGCCGCCCGCGCCTGGCGGATGAAGGCGGCGCAACCCTTGTAGGCGCCGATCTGGATCACGGCGTCGGGCTGCTGGGGCACGAGGGCCTGCACCGCGGCGGCGACGTCGACCGAGTTGCGCTCGACCAGCCCCACCGCCACCGGCGCCAGGCCGCGCGCCTTCAGTGCCCGCACCACCCCGTCCAGCCCGGCCTGGCCGTAGCTGTCGTTCTGGCGAAAGACGGCGATGCGCTTGCGGCCGAGCTCGGTGAGCTCCTTGACGATCAGCGCCGTCTCGTCGAAGTACGAGGCGCGGACGTGGAAGACCAGGCGGTTGAACGGCTCGCGCAGCGCCTCGGCCCCCGTGAAGGGGCCGATGAAGGGCACGCCGGCCGCGGTGGCCAGCGGCAGCGCGGCCAGCGAGGTGGGCGTGCCAACATAGCCGAAGAGCGCGAACACGCCTTCCTTGTTGATGAGCACCTCGGTCTGGGCGCGGCAGCGCTCGGGCTCGTAGCCGTCGTCGAGCACGCGCAGCTCGATGCCGCGGCCGTTGATGCCGCCGCCGGCGTTGATGCGGTCGAAGGCGATGCGCGCGCCGCGGTTCATCTGCAGGCCCAGCTGTGCCGCGGGGCCGGTGAGGGCAGCGGCCTGGCCGATGACGATGCGCTTGTCCGGCTGGGCGCGGGTGGGAAGCGCAAGGCAGGCGGCGGTGCCGACGAGCAGGCGGGTCAGGGCGCGACG
The DNA here is from genome assembly GCA_903914615.1 of uncultured beta proteobacterium. GTDB lineage: Bacteria > Pseudomonadota > Gammaproteobacteria > Burkholderiales > Burkholderiaceae_C > Rubrivivax. The sequence goes on from CAIWPS010000261.1 coordinate 3,967, forward strand.
ACGTGGGTGCATCTGGTTCCGAAGGGGAGGAGGCAGTTCGTGAGCCCCGGCGCGGGCCGGGGCAGCGGGGTCATTTCGGGCACTGCGCTGGCGCCCATCTCCTCCCGTGCAGCGGCTGCGGGCCGGCCGCCGTGGCGCTACTTCAGCGACTCGACGAGATCGGTGTACTCCTTCATCGCGTCGTCGCCGGACTTGCCCTTCAGGGCCGCCCAGGCGTCGTGCTTGGCGCGGCCCACCATGTCGGAGAAGCCGGGCCGCTTGCCCTCCACGTCGCCTTCGGTGGCCTGCTTGTACAGGGCGTAGAGCTTCAGCAGGGTCATGTTGTCCGGCTTCTCGGGCAACTGCTTGCTGGCGGCGACGGCGGCTTCGAAGGCGGCTTTCAAGGTGGCCATGGCGGGCGCTTTCGTGGGTGAAAATCCTTGGTTGACGAGGCCGATGTTACCCAGCATCGTCCTCAGCCCCGTGTCAGTGCGTTGCCAGGAGAAACCCGATGTCCGAAGCCGAGCGCATGTCGCGTGTGGATACCGCGTGGCTGCGCATGGACAACGACGTCAACCTGATGATGATCGTCGGCGTCTGGCTGCTGACGCCGGCGATCACCGTGCAGGCGCTGCGCGAGCGCGTGCAGGACAAGCTGCTGAAGTACGAGCGCTTCCGCCAGAAGGCCGTGCACGACGCCATGGGCGCCAGCTGGGTCGGCGACGACGCCTTCGACATCGAACACCACGTCACCGTGCTGACGACGGAGCGCCAGCCGGGGCACAGCGAACGGCAGGCCCTGCAACACCTGTGCGGCGAACTGGCGATGACGCCGCTGGACCCGTCGCGGCCGCTGTGGCAGTTCCACCTCGTCGAGGACTACGAGGGTGGCAGCGCCGTCATCGCGCGCATCCACCACTGCATCGGCGACGGCATCGCGCTGATCTCGGTGATGATGTCCATCACCGACGGCGGCAGCGACCCGCCGAAGCGGCGCCGCCGCGAAGCCGCCGAAGACGACGGCGACTGGCTCTCGGACGCCGTGCTCAAGCCGCTCACCGACATCGCCACCAAGGCCATCGCGATGTACGGCGGCGGCGTTGCCAAGTCCATCGAGGTGCTGTCGCGGCCGCATGCGCTGGCCGGCTCCAAGGACATGGCGCGCACCGGCATGAAGATCGCCAGCGACGTCGCCGCGCTGGCGTTGATGTCCGACGACTCGCCGACGCTGCTCAAGGGCCGGCCCGACGGCCACAAGCGCGTGGCCTGGAGCGAGCCGATGCCGCTGGAGCAGGTGAAGGCCATCGGCAAGGGCCTGGGCTGCACCGTCAACGACGTGCTGCTGTCCTGCGTCGCCGGGGCCATTGGCGGCTGGCTGGCGGCGCAGGGGCAGGATCCGGCGGGCAAGGAGATCCGCGCCATGGTGCCGGTGAACCTGCGGCCGCTGGAAAAGGCCTGGCAACTGGGCAACCGCTTCGGCCTGGCGCCGCTGGTGCTGCCGGTGGGCATACCCAACCCTCTCGAACGCGTGCACGCCGTGCGCCAGCGCATGGACGACCTGAAGGGCAGCTACCAGCCGCTGCTAGCCTTCGCCGTGCTGGCCCTGAGCGGCCTGTTCGTCAAGCCGGTGCAGGACATGGTGCTGGGCATGTTCTCGAAGAAGGCCACCGCGGTGATGACCAACGTGCCCGGCCCGGCCGTGCCGCTGAAGATGTGCGGGTCGACCTTGCGCCAGAACATGTTCTGGGTGCCGGCCTCGGGCGACATCGGCGTCGGCGTTTCCATTCTCAGCTACGGCGGCGGCGTGCAGTTCGGCCTCATCACCGACCGCGCGCTGTGCGCCGAGCCGCAGGACATCATCGACCGCTTCCAGCCCGAGTTCGAGCGCCTTCTGTGGCTGACGATGATGCTGCCCTGGGCCGGCCAGGCCGACCACTGAACACCCACACCACGAACGCCAGGAGGAGACCCCCATGACCATCACCGTTGCCATCGACCTGGGCTACGAATTCACCGTCAAGGCGCCCTACAAGGACGTCTTCGACGTGCTCTCGGACGTGCCCACCTCGGCCAGCTTCTTCCCCAAGCTCGACAAGCTCACCGACCTCGGCGGCAACAGCTACCGCTGGGAGATGGCCAAGGTGGGCACGGCGCAGGTCAACATCCAGACCGTCTACGCCAGCAAGTACGTCAGCAACCGTGCCAAGGGCACGGTGGTGTGGACGCCGGTGAAGGGCGAGGGCAATGCGCTGGTGGGCGGAAGCTGGAAGATCACCGACCAGAAGAAGTCGACGGCGCTGGAATTCAAGGTCAGCGGCACCGTCGACGTGCCGCTGCCGGGGCTGATGAAGATGGTCGTGGCGCCCATCGTGAAGGGCGAGTTCGAGGGCCTGGTGGAGAAGTACATCGACAACCTCGTCAAGCACTTCGGCGGCGAGGCTTGAGCGGGACCAGCGGCCGAGCCTGGGCAGGGCCGCTCGCCAGCGAAAGTGCCGGCACCCGCAGACGCTGGCGCGACCGGCAAGGCTTGAACGGCGCCGGCGCGACGGCCTGGCTGCGTCGCGCCCTGGCGACGTGGTGCCTGGTCGCGAGCGCGGCCGTGCCATGCACGTCGGCCTGCGCCGCCGACGCCACCTACACCCTCGAACACGGCGGCCTGCAGCGCCAGTACCTGGTGCACCTGCCGCGCGGCCTGGACCTGACCGTGCCCGCACCGGTGCTGCTGGCCTTCCACGGCGGCGGCGGCAACATGCGCTTCCAGGCCGACGACTCGAACTACGGCCTCATCAGCAAGAGCGACGCCGCCGGTTTCATCGCCGTGTTCCCGAACGGCTACAGCCGCCTGCCCGGCGGCATCCTGGCAACCTGGAACGCGGGCCTGTGCTGCGCCGCGGCGCGCGACAGGGACATCGACGACGTCGGCTTCGCCCGCGCTGTGGTGGCCGACGTGCAGCGCCGCTTCAAGGTCGACGCGCGGCGCATCTACGCCACCGGCATGTCCAACGGCGGCATGCTGGTGCACCGCCTGGCCTGCGAGGCGGCCGATGTCTTCGCCGCCGTCGCCGCGGTGGCCGGCACCGACAACACGCGCAGCTGCCAGCCCGTGCGGCCGATCCCGGTGCTGATAATCCATGCCCGCGACGACGACCACGTGCTCTTCGACGGTGGTGCCGGCCCCGGCGCCTTCCGCGACACCGCCCAGGTCACGGCCTTCACCTCGGTGCCCGAGACTGCCGCCCGCTGGCGCCTGCGCAACGGCTGCAGCAGCCCGCCGCGCCGCGTGCTCGAGCGCGAAGGCGCCTGGTGCGAACGCAGCGAAGGCTGCCGCGACGGTGCGGCGGTGCAGGTGTGCGTCACCGCCAGCGGCGGCCATGCCTGGCCCGGCGCCGGCCGCGTGCGCGCGCGCAAGGCACCGGCGTCGCAGGCGATCTCGGCCGACGACGTGATGTGGGACTTCTTCACCCGCACCGAAGCGCCCGCGCCGCGATGAGCCGCCACCGCAAGCACAAGACGCGGACCACGATCGCCGCCGGCGCGGCGACGATGAACCTGGAAAAGCTGGGCGTCTCGCGCTTCGACTTCCGCGACCCTTACCACTTCGCGCTCACGCTGACCTGGCCGGAGTTCTTCGCCGTGCTGGTGCTGGCCTACCTGGCCATCAACATCGCCTTCGCGCTGCTGTACGCGGCGGTGCCCGCCTCCATCAGCAACCTGCCCGCCGGGTCGCTGCTGGACGCCTTCTTCTTCAGCGTCGAGACCCTGGCCACCGTGGGCTACGGCTACATGGTGCCGGCC